>JBCBHB010000121.1:0-7343 GCA_038526025.1 Pseudomonadota bacterium | reverse complement strand
TTGCGGAGCCCAGCGACGAGAACGCCGTCTTCCGCGGACCGATCGCCATCAACCGGGTGGATCTCGCCTATCAGGCACCCACGGGTCCGGCGGAGGAGATGAGCCCGCTTGGCCTGCGCATCGCGGCGGCCGAGGTGATGCCGGATGCGGCGCTTTGGGCGGCGATCGACCCCGCCGGCGCGCTCGATCAGAGCCCGATGGAGCTGGTGCTCGAACTGGACGGAACGGTGCGGCTCATTGGTGAGGAGGCGGAGCTGCCGGCCGAGCTTGGCAATCTCAGCCTCGAGCACGCGCATATCCGTGCGCTTGGCGCGGTCTTCGACGCTGAGGGGAGCATCGAGTTTCTTCAGCCGCAGATGCTGCCCATCGGTACTGTGGAGCTGACGGCGCTGAACAGCATGCAGGCGATCCGGGACCTGGTGCAGGCCGACCTGCTGGCGGCGACATCGGCGGAGACGGTGATGCTGCTCGCCGCGAACTACGCGCGTGCCGGGGATACGCCGGAGGAACTGCGCGCCACGCTGGACTTCGCCGAAACCGGGATCACGCTCAACGGCTTGACGCTGGCAGGCCCGGTAAGCGCGATCCGCCCGCCGCCGGAGGAGAACCTGATCGATCTTCCGGATGCCGGCGAGGGGAGCGGTGAGGACACGGGCCCAGAGACGGAGCCCGGTGCCGCGCCCTCAACGGATCAGTAGATTACCGCTTCCAGCCCTGCCGTTCTGCGTTGGACTCGGCATCGCGCTTCGAGCTGTAGCCCTCGGTGGAGGCGCCGACGATCTTGCCGTTGGAGGCCATCCGCCGCCAACGCATCTCGCCGCGCTTGTCCTTGTAGAATTCCCACTTGTCCGAGGCCACGTGCCCGCGGGACATGTTGGCTTCGCAATCGGCCTTGCTCTTGTAGCCTTCGCAGGCCGCACCGACGATCTGCCCGTTCGTGGCCTTGCGCCGCCAGCGCCATTCGCCACGCTTGTCCTGGTAGACCTCGAAGCTGTCCTTCTCTCCGCTCATACCATCCCCGTCACTCTGATTTTTTGGCTTTTGGCGGAGGTATCAGAAAAGTGGCGGTTCCTCTACGAGAGGGTGAGTCGAGAGATGCAGGGGGCGTTGTGGACGGGCTGTGTACAGTCTCAACTACCTGACCCAAGGGCCCGTGCATGTGTCGTTTTACGCGTTGGTCAGCTCGGCCGAGCGTGGATTCTGCGCAACAGCATTTGAGGCTGGCTGACGGCCCCCAAGTGGTTTCGCACATGGCGGCGAACGGCTATGTGTCCCACATGACGACGCGGCGCGCTCCGAGTACCCTTGCCGATCGGCTGCTGCGGCGGCTGACAGCGGCGCTGTTGGCGATCGTGCTGGTCGCGGGAACCCTGCTTGCGGGCGGTGCCGTGGCGATGCCGGGCAGTGGGGTGTGGGGCATCCTGTGCGGCGGCGGCAGCCTCGTGATCGTGCCGATCGGCGAGGATGATCGCGAGGCGGAACGGCAGGATTGCGCGACCGCGGCGCTCGCGTCCGGGTTGCCGATGGGCGCGGCGCCATCCGTTCTTCCGCCGCAGATGCGCCGCCATGCGCTGACGCCGCCTGCGCCGCCGGCCGCGAGCGTGGACGGCCGTCCGTGGGAGCGACGTGCCCGCGCGCCACCCTCCTGATCCCAAGGTAGACACCCGACACGACCCTTTCGGGCGCGCCACCGGCGTGGCCGCCGCCCTTGCGATGCAGGACCAGACAAGATGCTGAAGCAGACCCTCTTCACCGCAGCCCTGACGGGGCTTGCGGTTCTCACCGCGCTGCCCGCCGCCGCGCACGACGTCAAGGCCGGGGATATCGTCATCGACCATCCATGGTCGCGTCCCACTATCCCGAACCGTCCCTCTGCCGGCTACTTCGGGCTGGAGAACACCGGCGAGACGACCGACCGTCTGCTCTCCGCCAGCTCGCCCGCCTTCGGCCGCGTTGAGCTGCACCAGACCTCCGAGACCGATGGCGTGATGCGAATGGTGAAGCAGGACGCCGTGCCGATCCCCGCTGGCGAGACGCTCTCCTTCGAGCCCGGGGGCTACCACGTGATGCTCTTCGATGCGGTGGAGCAACTGGCGGAGGGGGACCGGTTCCCGCTCGACCTGGTGTTCGAGAAGGCCGGGAAGGTGACCGTAGAGCTCTTTGTGAAGAGGCGGGCGCCGAAGAAGGGCGAGATGGACCATAGCGGGCATGGGAGCCATGGTGAGCATGGGAGCCATGGCAAACACGGGGGCCATGGGCATGGGCATGGTGACGCAACGACGAACTGATTTTCCGACTTGAACAGTCGGAAATGATCGCGCATACCCGAGCCACCGACTCGGGTATGCGCTCGGCGCGCCCATTGGACAACGCTGGATCAGGAGACACGCTCATGACCCCCGCCCGGAGCCTCATCGCCACCCTCGCCCTCGCGACCGCGCTGCCCGCTGGCGCCGCGCTGGCGGAAGGTGAGGTGAACATCTACAGCTCGCGCCACTACGACACGGACGAGCGGCTCTACTCAGATTTCACCGAAGCCACGGGCATCAAGGTGAACCGGATCGAGGGCAAGGCCGACGAGCTGATCGCCCGCCTCGAGGCCGAGGGCGACAACAGCCCGGCCGACCTGCTGATCACGGTCGACGCCGGCCGGATGTGGCGCGCCGATCAGGCCGGTCTCCTCTCGCCTGTGGAGAGCGACGTGCTCTCGGCCCGGATCCCAGACTACCTGCGCCACCCGGAGGGCCACTGGTTCGGGCTCTCGCAGCGCGCCCGCATCATCTTCTACGACAAGGCCGACGTGGCGAACCCGCCGCGCACCTATGCCGAGCTGGCCGACCCCGCCTACAAGGGCCAAGTCTGCACGCGCTCGGGCAGCAACATCTACATGCTGTCGCTGCTGGCCGCGCAGATCGAGCATCTGGGCGCGGAGGAAGCCACGGCCTGGGCCAAGGGCCTGTGGGAGAACCGCGGCCGTGAGCCGCAGGGCGGCGACACCGACCAGCTGCGCGCGATCGTCTCTGGCGAGTGCGAGATCGTCGTGTCGAACACCTACTACTTCGCCCGCGGCCTTGCGAGCGATGTGAGCGGGCTGACCGAGGGCATCGAGGGCATCGGCTGGGTCTTCCCCGACCAGTCCGGCGCAGGCTCGCATGTGAACGTCTCCGCCGCGGCGGTGACGGCGCATGCCCCGAACCGGGAGAACGCGATCAAGTTCCTCGAGTACCTGACCACGGCGCAGGCGCAGGAATACTTCTCGGAGGGCAACAACGAGTATCCGGCGGTGCCCGGCACGGCGCTTGCCGCGCCGCTCGCAACCCTCGGCCTCTTCCGCCAAGACGATCTGCCGCTCGAGGCGCTCGGCCGGAACCAGACCGAGGCACAGCAGATCTACAACACGATCGGCTACAACTGATCGATAACTCCAGCCTCTCTGAGCAGCGGGTCCGGCGGCATCGCCGGGCCCTTTTTTGTCGCCAAAACCCCCTTTAAGCGGTCGGTGTTGCGCCGCATTGTAGTCACACTTCTCGCTCAGAAGACGAGTGGACGTATAGGCGTCAGCGGCTTTGCGTGGGATCTGGTAGGGCCGGAAGAAAGCGTCAGACGAGGTGGCGGCGATGAGCGCGGGAATTCACTTCGCCCAGGCAGCAACGACGGCGGCAGCGGGGGCTGCTGCCGACGGCGCGGCGGCGGAGGGCGGCATTGGATCGGCGGTGGGACTGCTCAGCCAGGGCGGGCCCGTCCTGTGGCTGATCGTGATCACCTCCGTCTTCACGCTCGCGATCATCTTCTACAAGCTCGGCATGCTCTTCATGATGAAGGCGTGGGCGACCAAATCGGCTGAGGAAGCCGTGGAAGCCTGGGTCGCGGGCGACCCGATGAAGGCGAAATCCCTGGTCGCGACCGATACCGGCCTGCGCGCCCAGCTGGTGGCAGCGGCGATGGACGCGGCGCGCGCCTATCCGCATGACGAGCAGCGGGCGCGGGAGGAGACGACGCGTGTGGCGAAAGGCCTCCTGTCGGACACGACCTCGAACCTCCGCGCGCTGGATGTCGTCGCGACGCTCGCGCCGCTGATGGGTCTGCTCGGCACCGTGCTCGGCATGATCGCGGCCTTCCAGGCGCTGCAGGCCTCGGGCGCTCAGGCGAACCCCGCAACGCTGGCCGGCGGTATCTGGGAAGCGCTGCTGACCACGGCGGCGGGCATGGCGGTGGCGATCCCGGCCTCGGCGGCGTTGAGCTTCTTCGAGGGCACCGCCGAGCGCGTGCGCCTCGACTTCGAGGATCTGGCCAGCCGCGTGTTCAACCGGCCCGCGACCCCCGCGGTCCGCGCAGCGGAGTAAGGCGCGTGGCGTGCGGCGCGGGAGCATCTGACGGAGGACCCCGGCGATGATGCGCGCGGGCATCGAGCTTGAGCCGATCTCGCGGCGCGGGCGGGCAAGCCTTACGCCGATGATCGACGTCGTGTTCCTGCTGCTCGTGTTCTTCATGCTGGCCGCCTCCTTTGCCGAGGCCGAAAAGGCCATCCGGCTCGCGCCCTCCGGTGCCGATGGTGCGGATGCGGACAGCCAGCCCTATGAGGGCGCGCCGCGGCTGGTGCAGATCCGGCCGGAGGATGTGCGCGTGAACGGGATCGTGGTGCCGGTCGAAGGCCTGGCCGCAGCGCTCGCGCCGCTTATGCCGACGCCCGACGCCGTGGTGATCCTGCGCCCCGAGCGCGGTGCCTCGCTGCAGCGCACGGTGGCGGTGATCGACGCGCTGGCGGCCGAGGGCATCACGGCGGTGGTACTGGCGGAAGAAGAGGAGGCGGGCTGATGGAGTTCCCCATGCCGCCCATCCGCCGGGGCAAGAGCGAAGGCGTGGTCCCCATGATCAACGTCGTCTTCCTGCTGATGATCTTTTTCCTGATGAGCACGACGCTGGCGCCGGAGCGCAATGCGAGCGTGGACCTGCCGGAGAGTGCTGCGGGTACCGAGGCAGAGCCCGGGCGCGAGCTCGTCGTGGGCGCCGAAGGGGCCCTTGCCTGGGGCCAGTACCGCGGCGAAGATGCGATGGCGGCGATCGAGGCCGCCTATGCGAACGGCACCGGCGGTGTGCTGGTGATCAAGGCGGACCGGGCTGTGGAGGGTGCCGTAATCGCCCGCCTCATCGCCCGGCTGCGCGCGGCCGGCGTAACCGACAGCGCCCTCGTTACGGGCGGCTGAGGCCGCGAACATGGCGTCGCCGGTGGGGGCCGGCGGCGCGGGGTGACCCGGACGATGCCGGGCACCCGACGCCGAAGCGCCTGCCGTGGAGCCGGCAGCGCAGGGCGGACGGTCTGCCGGGGGCCTTTCGGGGCAAAGCCGGGGTGTTTGGGGGAGCGGGCGATGAAACGGGTATTCGTCTTCATGGCGTGCGTTGCAGCGGCGGCCGGTGTGCATGTGGCCGCGCTCTTCGGCCTTGGAGTGTGGCAGGCGCGCGAGCCCGAAGCGCCGCCACCCGAGCCTGTGACCGTTGCCGAAGTGCCTGAGGAGCCGGAAGAGACCCCCGAGGTGGCCGAGGTTCAGGGCGTCGACGAGAACCTGGGCGAGCTCCTGGCGCTTTGGGACAAGGAACCCGGTAGCGCGGATGAACCGGAGATCGCCGATCTCGACGATGTGGATCAGGAGCGCCCGGACGCCGCCGACGAACTGAACGCAGCACCCGAGTCCGGTCCGCCGCCTGAGCAGGGCGATGAGCCGACGACGGATGTTGAGGCGGTGCCCGAGGAATGGGACCTGCCGAGCCGTGTCCGCGTGGCCTCCGGCACGGCGCCCGAGCTGTCCGGTCCCGAGCCGAGCATCGCAGCATTGTCGGCCCCCAGCTTCGCAGCCCCGACACTCGCGGGCGCGGGCAGCCTCGACGGTGCGCGCGCGGGCCTTGGCGGCGACAGTGGTGTGGGCGCGGCGCTGGGCGGTGGCATCGGCGGCGACGGGCCGAGCATCGGTGGCGGTGCGCTGGCGCTCGCCCCCCGCGCCGAGGAAGACCCCTATGTGCCCCCGCCCCCGCCCGAGGAGGAAGAGGAAGAGGTCGCCGAGGTCGAGGAGACGGAAGCCGAGCCCGCCGAGGCAGAAGCCACTGAGGGAGAAGCCACCGAGGCAGAGACCGCTGAGGCAGAGCTCGCCGATGCGGAACCCGCCGAAGAGACGGCCGAGGTCGAGGAGGGTGCGACGGACGAAGCAGCCGACGAGGCCGCCACGGACGAGGTTGCGGAGACCGAGGGAGAGCCCGCCGACGAGGAGGTGACCGAGGCCGCTCAGAGCGATGACGAGGCCGAAGCACTTGCAGCCCTCGCGCTCGATGAAGCCGATGAAGCGGTCGAGACGGTCGAAGAAGCGGCGGAAGAGATCGCCGATGAGGCGGCGAGCTTGGCCGAGGACACGGTCGATGCTCCTACGGACACGGCCGGCGAAAGCCTTGCCGCGGTGACGGACGAAGCGACGGCGGACGAGGCGGCGGCGGACGAGGCGGCGGCGGAAACGCCGGCAGAGGATGCTGCGGCCACGCTGGAAGAGGTTGCTGAGGAGGCAGCCGAAGAGGTCGTTGACGAGGCTGTGGAGATCGCGGAGGCGCCGGTCGAGGAGATCGCCGAGGACGTGGAGGCCACCGAGGCCGCGCCTGAAGAAGCACCCGCGGAGGCTGCCGAGGACGCAGCGGCAGAGACTGCGGAGGACGCGACCGTCGAAGAGCCCGGCGACGAACTGGACGGCGAACAGCTCGCGGTCGCCCCGCCTGCCGATGAGATCGAGGAACCGGTAGAGGCGGTTCCGGAGGAGGCTCCGACGGAAGCCGACGCCCCTGCAGACACCGCGACGGAAGACGCTGCGACCGAGGAGGCCGGCGAAGACGACACGGCAGCCGAGGAAGAGGTCGCCGACGAGGCTGCGCCGGAGGATGCAGTGACCGCGGAAGCCGCGGAGGAGGACACCACCCCGCCGCTCGGTGCCGTGGTACCCGATGGCAGCCCGCTTGCCGATGCGTCCACCGGTGTCGTGCCCCTGCCCCGGCCGCGCCCGTCCCCCGAAGTCGAGCCCGAGCCGGCGCTGGCCGAAGCCGCTCCCGCAGAAGAAGCGCCTGCGGAAGAGGTTGCTGCGGAAGAGACGACTGCGGATGAGGCGCCTGTTGATGAGGCGCCTGCCGACGTGGGCCTTGCCGAGGCCGAGGCTGGGGAAGAGGCGACGACGGCCGATGCCGAGACTGGCGCTGAGGCGGCCACGGAAGAGGTTGCAGCCCTCGAAACACCCGTCGAGGCCGAGCCCGCCACCGCTCCTGAGAACACGACGGAGGCTGAGGTCGCGACGGAGACCGGGAGCGCTGCGGATGAC
>JBCBHB010000120.1:0-7452 GCA_038526025.1 Pseudomonadota bacterium | reverse complement strand
CGCCCCTCCGCCGAAAGCCCGCCGCAGACGCCCCGCGAAAGCCCGAGGAGATCGACCCAGGGGCCGCCGCCTTCGTCGATGCCACCCTCGCGAACCCGCGCACCCCGGTGGTGATGGTGGGCTTCGAGTGGTGCGAGTTCTGCTGGTCCGTCCGCCGCCTCTTCCAGCAGGCGGGCATCCCCTTCCATGCGCTCGACATCGACACGGCCGCGTTCCGCAAAGGGGACCGGGGCGGCAAGGTCCTGCGCGCCGTCTTCGCCCGCACGGGCGTGCGCACCGTCCCGCAGGTCTTCGTCTCCGGCACCCGCATCGGCGGGGCAAGCGAGACCCTCGCGGCCTTCGGGGACGGGTCGCTCCAGGCCCGTCTCGCCCGGCTCGACCCGCCGATCATGCCCGCGCCCGTCGAAGACCCGATGGCCTTCCTCCCCACCTGGACCCGTTGAGCGCCCGTGGAGCACCCGGCATGACCAAGCACATCCCCATGGCCCGGGCCTGGCGCTGGGGCGCCAGCCTCACGGCGCTCGGCGTCGCAGCCCTCCTCGCCATGAAACCCGTGGTGGCGGAGCCCGACCCCGTCGCCGGCCTCGCGCCGCTCGCGGATACGGACTTTCTCGGGAACGGCGCCTTCCCGCCCGACCAGGTCGAACTCGGCCGCCTGCTGTTCTTCGACAAGATCCTGAGCGGGAACCGGAACATCTCTTGCGCCACCTGCCACCACCCCGACCATGCTGGCGGGGACGGCGTGGCGCTCGGCATCGGGGAGGGCGGCACGGGCCTGGGCCCGGCGCGCCGTGTCGACCCCGCCACCCCCATCCTCGGCCGCGTGCCGCGCAACGCTCCGGCCCTCGCCTTCGTCGGCCACCGCAGCTTCACCCGCCTCTTCCATGATGGCCGCGTCGAAGCGGATCCGGACGGGCCCTTCGCAAGCGGCTTCTGGACCCCGGCGCGCGAACAGCTGCCGCAAGGGCTCGACAGCGTCCTCGCCGCGCAGGCCATGTTCCCCGTCCTCTCCGATGTCGAGATGGCCGGCGCCCGGGGCGAGAACCCGGTGGCCGATGCGGCCGCCCTCCGCCGCTTCGCCGGCAAGGGCGGCGCCTGGGACCTGCTGGCCCGGCGCCTCCGCGCCATCCCCGGCTACGTCGCCCTCTTCGAAGCGGCCTACCCGGATGTGCTGGGGGCGGAGGACATCACCTTCGTCCACGCCGCCAACGCCATCGCCGCCTTCGAGGCCACCGTCTTCCGGCCCGACGACAGCCCCTTCGACAGCTACCTCCGCACGCGGGACAAACAGCACCTCGCCCCCGCCGCCCAGCGCGGCATGGCGCTGTTTTACGGTGCCGCGGGCTGCGCCGCCTGCCATGCCGGCCCGCTCCAGACCGATCAGGGCTTCCACGCCATCGCCATGCCCCAGATCGGCCCGGGCAAGGGCGACGGGCAGGACCGCAGCTACTTCGAGGCCACAGGCTACCCCGCCCGCCTCGAGGATTTCGGCCGTGCCCCGATCTCCGGCGACCCGGCGGACCGGTACCGCTTCCGCACACCCTCGCTCCGCAACGTCGCCCTCACCGGCCCCTGGGGCCATGCGGGCGCCTATGCCCGGCTCGAAGACGTGGTGCGCCACCATCTCGATCCGGTGCCAGCGGTGGAGGCCTACCGCCTCGCGCCGGGCCATCTGCCGGCCATCGCCGCCATCGCCCAGCCCATGGCCGAGGGTGCGCGCTTCGGCCACGAGCCCGTGAACCCCGCACGCCGGGCGGACCATGCGCGGCGGGACGGCTGGGTGCAGGAAAGCCCCGCGCTCCGCGCCCGCCTCGCCGCCGCGAACGAGCGCGCCACCACACCGCTCGAGGACCACGAGGTCGCGGACATCCTCGCCTTCCTTGAAGCGCTCACCGATCCGCGCAGCCGGGACATGCAGCACCTTGTCCCGGCGCGCGTACC
Source organism: Pseudomonadota bacterium (assembly GCA_038526025.1). Classification (GTDB taxonomy): domain Bacteria; phylum Pseudomonadota; class Alphaproteobacteria; order Rhodobacterales; family Rhodobacteraceae; genus Thermohalobaculum. The sequence goes on along the minus strand of JBCBHB010000120.1, from coordinate 5,511 downwards.
CAGCGGCCTGCCGGTCGCTGACTGACCCGCGGCCCCCAGCCGCCCAACCCGCATCATCGCAAGGAGCACACGATGCGCATCCTCACCCTTCTCGCCCTCGCCACGACCCTCCCCGCCGTCGCGGCCGATGTCCCCACGCATGACGCCCCCGTCAGCTTCGACATCAGCTTCCGCTACCACGTGACCGACGACATCGCCGAGCAGGACGTCTTCGTCGAACGCCGCGAAGGCGCCGGCGAGGTCTGGCGCCCCGGCCCGGCCGACCGGAACTTCGAGGCCCCCCTCTTCGCCTCGGCCGAACCCCAGAGCCACGCGCCCTTCGACGCGACCGCGACCGGCCCCTTCCCCAAAGGCGCCCCCCTCGGCCTCACGCTCGGCGAGTGGTACGGCGCCACCGGCGAGGGCCGCTACACCTGCGAGAACGGCGAGGGCCGGCTCAGCGTGAGCTTCGACGGCCTGGTCTCGGAGGGCGTCTACACCCTCTGGCACTATTTCGTGGCCTGGCCGCCGACGGAGCCCTTCATCGGCACCTACGACCTGCCGGTGGGGAGCCGCGATGGCGTACAGTCGGTCTTCGTGGCCGATGCGGAAGGCCGCGCAACCTTCGACCAGACGTTCAAGCCCTGCCTCCAGCTCACCGGCGAGCACCTCGCCGCAGGCCTTGCCGTGAACTGGCACAGCGATGGGCAGACCTACGGCGTCGAGCCGGGCGACTTCGCGAAGAACGCCCATATCCAGCTCTACGCGGACCTGCCGGCGCGCTCCGGTCTCTAAGGCCGCCGCCATGGGGTCGGCGCCCGTTGCGCCGGCCCCCACCCGCCGGTAGCGTCGCCCGAGGTCCGAGCGGCGGTGGAGGGAGGCGCATGGCCGACCCCGATCCGCATCCCGAGAACCCGAACCGAGGCCCCGTGCTGCGCCTCCGCCTCGTCTGGCCCGGCCGCGGCATGCTCGGCCCCGGCAAGGCGGATCTTCTCGCCCTGATCGACGAGACCGGCAGCATCTCCGCCGCCGGCCGCGCCATGGGCATGAGCTACAAGCGGGCCTGGACCCTCGTCAGCACCCTCAACGACATGTTCGCCGAGCCCCTGGTCGACCGTGCCCGCGGCGGTACCCAGGGCGGTGGCGCCGCGCTGACCGAGACGGGCCGACAGGTCCTCGCCCATTACCGCAGCCTGGAGGCAAGCAGCGCGCAGGCCGGCGCCGCCCCCATCGCGGCTCTCGAAGCCCTCATGAAACCGCAGGAGGCGGCGAACGACGGCCAGAAAGACGGTTGAACCGGCGCAGCGGCGGAGCGATATTCCCCACCGGCTATAACCCTCGCGGAGACCTCCCCTGCGCCCTCTCGCCCGCACCCGCGCAACCGTCGCGGCCGCCCTCCGCGGCCTGCTGCTTGCGCTTGCCCTGGGCAGCTCCGTCGCGAGCGCGGCCGAGATCACCGTCTTCGCGGCCGCCAGCCTCAAGGAAGCGCTCGAGGACGTGGCCGACGGATGGTCGCGCGATACCGGCCATACGGCCCGCCTCTCCCTCGCCGGCAGCGCCACGCTCGCACGCCAGATCGCCCTCGGCGCGCCGGCCGATGCCTTCATCTCGGCCAACGCCGCCTGGATGGACCATCTCTCCGCCGAGGGCCTGCTCGTCGCCGGCACGCGCCGCGATATCCTCGCCAACAGCCTGGTCCTGATCGCCCCCAGCGCAACCAGCTCGGCCACAGAGGCACCGCTCTTTCTGACAGCGGAGAGCGCGCCCATGGTGTTCAGTCGTCTGGGCGAAGGCCGCCTCGCCATGGCCCTGTTCGAGGCCGTTCCCGCCGGCATCTACGGCAAGGTCGCACTCGAAAGCCTCGGCCTCTGGCAGCGCCTCTCCCGCCGGGTCGCGCAGGCGGACAATGTGCGCGCCGCCCTCGCCCTTGTCGCCCGCCGGGAAGCGCCGCTCGGCATCGTCTATGCCACCGATGCCCGGGCCGAGCCACGTGTCACGGTCCTGGCTCGCTTCCGGCCGCAGGACCATCCGCCCATCACCTACCCCGCCGCTGCGGTTGAGGGCGCGGACCCTGCCGCGGCCGCCTTTCTGGCTTATCTCAAGACCATGCCGGCGCGGGAAGTCTTCGCCCGCCACGGCTTCCAACCACTGCCCTGAGCCATGGAGCTGCTGCCGCCAGAGGCGCGCGACGCCATCCTGCTCTCGCTCCGCGTCTCGCTTTGGGCGACGCTCCTCAGCCTCCCGCCGGGCATCCTCGCCGCCTACGCGCTGGCGCGCTGGCGCTTTCCCGGCCGCCAGATCCTCAACGGCCTCGTCCACCTCCCGCTGATCCTGCCGCCCGTGGTCACCGGCTACCTGCTGCTCCTAGCCTTCGGCGCCCGCGGCCCGCTCGGCAGCTTCCTCGAGGCGCAGTTCGGCATCGTCCTCGCCTTTCGCTGGACCGGCGCAGCGCTGGCCGCCGCCATCATGGCCTTCCCCCTGCTCGTGCGCGCCATCCGCCTCTCGGTCGAGGCGGTGGACCCGAAGCTCGAGGAAGCGGCCGCCACCCTCGGCGCCTCCCGCCTCTGGGTCTTCGCCACCGTCACGCTGCCGCTCATCCTGCCCGGCATCATCGCCGGCGCCATCCTCGCCTTCGCGAAAGCCATCGGGGAATTCGGCGCCACCATCACCTTCGTCTCCAACATCCCCGGCGAGACACAGACCATCCCGTCCGCGATCTACGCCCTCCTCCAGGTGCCGGGGGGCGAGGGCGCGGCGGGCGCCCTGGTCCTCGTCTCCATCGCCATCGCGATGACCGCGCTGCTGCTCTCCGAAGCCGTCTCCCGCCGCGTCGCCGCCCGCGTCGCGGGTCGCGAGGCCCCGGCATGAGCCTCGAGGTCTCCCTCGCCCACCGCTTTCCGGGCTTCACGCTGGAGGCGGCCTTCAGCGCGCCGGCCGGCGTCACGGCGCTCTTCGGCCGCTCGGGCTCGGGCAAAACGACCATCGCCAACGCCGTAGCCGGTCTCCTCCGCCCGTCCGAGGGGCGCATCGCGCTCGACGGCACGGTGCTGCTCGACACCGGCGCCGGCTGCTACGTCCCGCCCCACCGCCGGCGCATCGGCTACGTGTTCCAGGACGCCCGCCTCTTTCCCCATCTCTCGGTGCGCAGAAACCTGCTCTATGGCCGCTGGTTCGCGGGCGGCCGCGGCGGCGACGACCTGCCCCGCATCGCCGCGCTCCTCGATATCGAACCGCTGCTCGAGCGGGCACCCGGCGCGCTCTCCGGCGGGGAGCGTCAACGCGTCGCCCTCGGCCGCGCCCTCCTCTCCCGCCCCCGCATGCTGGTGATGGACGAGCCGCTCGCCGCCCTCGACGAAGCGCGCAAGGCCGAGATCCTGCCCTATCTCGAACGGCTGCGGGACGAGGCGTCGATCCCCATCCTCTATGTCAGCCACAGCCTCGCCGAGGTCGCCCGCCTGGCCACCACCCTCGTGGTGCTGGAGACTGGCCGCGTCGCGAAGGCCGGTCCGCTGGTCGACCTCCTGGCGGACCCCGAAACCGTCCCGGCCCTCGGCATCCGCGACGCGGGCTCCATCCTCACCGGCCGTGTGATCGCCCATCATGCGGACGGTCTCAGCGAGATCGAGGTCGCCGCGGGCCGCCTGCTCCTCCCCCGCGTGGCCGCAGCCCCCGGGGCGCGCCTCCGCATCCGCATCGCGGCACAGGACGTGATCCTCTCCCGCACGCCGCCCGAGGGGCTTTCGGCCCTCAACATCCTGGCCGTTCGCGTCACCGCGCTCCGGCCGGGCGCCGGCCCCGGCGCCATGGTGCAGCTCGATGCGGGCGGCGACAGCCTGCTCGCGCGCATCACCAAACGGTCCGCCGAGCGGCTCGCACTCGCCCCCGGCACTGGCTGTTTTGCCATCGCCAAGGCCGTCTCGGTCGCCCCCATGGATATCGGACAGTCCTGACCCGTTGCGCGATTGTCAGGACCAGCGCGCGCCCCGCGGCCCCGCCGCGTGGTTGCGGGCTCCGTTGCAACCTGCCATTCTCTCCGAAAAAGCGCGTCTGCGCGGAGGAAACGACAGAGAATGCAGGATTTCGGCAGCGCTTTTGCCTTGGCTTTCGGCCTTCTGGCCGCGGGCGATGCCGATCTGATGGAGATCGTGGCGCTCTCGCTCTATGTGAGCCTCAGCGCGACGCTGCTGGCCTGCCTGATGGGCATCCCGATCGGCGCCGCCCTCGCCGTCTCGCGCTTTCGCGGCCGGGGTGCCGCGCTCATTTTCGTCAATGCTCTCATGGGCTTACCGCCGGTCGTCGTCGGGCTCGTGGTCTACCTGATGCTCAGTCGCTCGGGGCCCCTCGGCGTGCTTGGGCTGCTCTACACTCCCACCGCGATGATCGTTGCGCAGACGATCCTGATCACCCCTATCGTCATCGCCCTCTCCCGCCAGGCGCTGGAGGAGCTTCATTCGGAATATGCCGAGCAGTTCCGATCGCTCTGTCTCAGCCGCAGCCGGATCGTCGGCGCGCTGGTCTGGGACGGCCGGCTCGCACTCCTCACCGTCGGTCTCGCTGGGTTCGGCCGGGCGATCGCCGAGGTCGGCGCCGTGATCGTGGTCGGCGGCAATATCGACCACCTCACCCGCGTGATGACCACCGCCATCGCGCTCGAGACCTCCAAGGGGGACCTCGCCATGGCGCTGGCCCTCGGCATCGTGCTGCTGGTGATGGCCCTGGCCATCAACGCGCTGGTGCTCTCGGCCCGCCAAACCGTTGAGCGGCACGCCCATGCGTGACCATGCGGGCCAGATCGATGCCGTCCCCGCCTTGCCCTGCAGGGTCGAGGGACTGGATCTCGAGGCAGGCGGCAGGCTCGTGCTGCGCGGTATCGACCTGACACTCGCAGAGCGCGGCATCACGGTCTTGATGGGCCCCAACGGCGCCGGAAAAAGTCAGTTTCTCAGGGCCTTACATGGCCTTGTGGAACCTTCCCGAGGGCAGATCACCTGGGGCGGTCACCCGCTCTCGTCCACCACACGCCGGGCGCAGGCGATGGTCTTCCAGCGCCCCGTTCTTCTGCGTCGGTCGGTGGCCGCGAATATCGACTTCGTGCTCCGCGCGCGCGGGACCGCCTCGGTTGCCCGGCGCAATGCCCTTCTCGCGCATGTGGGGCTCGCCGATCGGTCGAATCAGCCCGCACGGGCGCTGTCGGGCGGCGAGCAACAGCGTCTCGCCCTGGCAAGAGCCCTCGCGACCGAGCCGGCCGTGATGCTGCTCGACGAGCCGACCGCAAACCTCGATCCGACCGCGACCGCGATGATCGAGGACATCGTGCGGGCGGCGCGGGCGGACGGCGTGAAGATCGTCTTCGTCACGCATGATATCGGGCAGGCCCGGCGCCTCGCGGACGACGTCGTCTTTCTTCATGAAGGCCGGCTCGCAGAGCATAGCGCCGCACCGACCTTCTTCGACGAACCCGCCTCGACCGCGGCGAAGGCGTATCTCGCAGGCCGGCTGCATTTCTGAGCGCAACGAACGGAGATCTGCATG
>JBCBHB010000119.1:0-7455 GCA_038526025.1 Pseudomonadota bacterium | reverse complement strand
CCGGGGTCATGCTGTCATCGACCACGGCTTCCAGATGATTGCCGATCACATCGTCGATCTTCAGCGTGTTCTCGCCCGGATACTGGTACCACTCGCGCACGCGGCCGATCTGGTCGACGGCGGTCTTGTGGTTCGGGCGGGTGTCGAAATAGCCCTTGAGGTACTGCTCGTCCTCAAGCGCCAGCACATTCACCGGGGTGTAGCCCACCAGCTTGATGACCTGCGTGGTGCCGTAGGGACCGGTGGAGAACTTCAGCCATTTCCACGCCGCATCCAGAACCGCCGGGTCCTCGGCCGCGGCGGTGGTGATGAGCGCGAGGTTGCCGCCGGTTGGCAGTTGCCCGTTCTCGACTTCCTTCGGATAGAAGGTGGTGCGCAGCTCGAACCGGTCGCCGATCGCCTCCTCGAAGTTGAAGAGACGCGAGATCGAGTCGAACACGAAGCCCATCTTGCCCGAGATGAACTGCTGGCGCTGGGCCTGATCGCCGAGCGGCAGCATGCCGCCCTCCTCGGCCATGCGATCGTACATGCCGACCGATTTCTGCCAGGCCGGATCGTCGGCGAGCGAGACCGTGGTCGCGCCCGGCTGCATCATCTCGCCGCCATGGCCGAACAGCACGCCCTGGAAGCCCCAGGCGCCGTACCAGCTGGCCGAGTAAGGGGTGTACATGCCGGCATAGTCGTCGCCGAGGGCGCGGATCTTGCCCGCGAGCTCGATGATGCCGTCCCAGTCGGTCGGCATGTTGTCGGGATCGCCGCCCACCTGACGCACGAGATCGGCGTTGTAATAGGCCACGGACATCGAGACGGCGAAGGGCAGAGCATACTGCTCGCCATCGATCCGGCCGAGGCTCTGAAGCGACTCGGTCCAGCCGTTTTCCTCGAAGGTCTCGCCGTCCTTCGCCATCAGCTCGCCGATGCCCACGGCGAGATCGCGGTCGACCACGGTCTTGAGGTGCGAGAGCCCGAGATAGTCGACATGCGGCATGTCGCCGACGGTCGCCTCGCGCAGCAGCGCCTGCACGCCCGCGCCATAGTTCGGCAGCGGCGCGCGGTACGTCACGGTGATATCCGGGTTCTGCGCTTCGAACTCGGCCTTCAGGCGCTCGAAGACGCCGTCGAAGATCTGCGGCTGGGTGTACTGGACAACCAGCTCGACCTGCTCGGCGCGAGGCGCGCCAATCGTTGCGGCAGTGATGGCAAGGGCAGCAAGAAGCGATTTCTTGAGGCTCATCTCTGTCTCCTTCGGTTCGGCCGATGGGGCTCGGCGCAGGGGAAAGCGAGCGGTTCTGCGCCGGCCTGGGCCAACGCATCGCATAGGCGGGGCGGGTACTCGCCACTTGTCCGTACAAGTTTGGGATCACACGAGAGCGACAGCAGCCGCTCAGTGATGTGACGCAGCGTTGATCAGGGATCTTCCGGATCGATCACGAACTGCACCCGGTCGGCGCACCAGGCGGTGAAGCCGCAGCAGATCGGCGTGCCGTCTGGTCCGGCATCCACTTTCTTCGTCACCATCACCCAGCGCGAGATGGGTTGCTCGAGGAGACGCGCCTCTTCGGCGCTGGGCGCGCGCGAGAGGATGACGGTTGAGAGCCGGCGATAGGTTGGGAAACCCATGGCCGCGTAGATGGCGGACATGCTCAGGAGCCCGTTCGGGGCCAGCTCGATCGCAGGCCATCGGGCCGCCTCGACATAGTTCTCGCTTACGGAGATCGGAACGCCGTCTGCGAAGCTCAGGCTGATGATCGCACGCACCGGGGTGCCCGGTTCGATCCCTAGGCCGGCGCCGATCTCGGCATCGGCGGCCCGTGTTCCGATCTCCAGGATGCGGGAGCTTGGCCGCCGCCCTTCGCGGATGAGGTTCGTGGAGTGGGTAACGCGCCGCGAGAGGCGATAGTGGATTGCGGTGTCGTGGACGAACGCGCCGCGCCCCTGCTCGATCCGCAGCATCCCGAGGTCTTCCAGCTCGGAAAGCGCCCGCCGCACCGTATGCCGGCTGCAGCGGAACCTCGCCATCAACGCGCTCTCGGCGGGCAAGCGGTCGCCGGGATTGAGGCTGCCGTCCCCAATCTCAGACCGCAGCGCCTGCATAACCCGTTCCCAGAGCGTTCCGCGGTCGACCTTCAAAGGGCTTGAGCTCATCTCTTCCGTTCTCTCGGGCATATGCGCTCAGGCCAGAGGACGCGGTCCTGGCCGCAAAATCTCACTCTGCGCCAATCGGTATCAGCCCGCTGTGTACCAGCATGGCCGTTGTCATGACAGGCGTGCGTGGCGAGAGGAGCGATGGCTGGCCGTGTGCGCTTGCCGACAGTGGCTCAAAGCGCCGTTACCTCCGGGCGCGACGCTACATGCCCTTTCCGCGGAGGCTGGACGAAACCGTATTGAAGCCTCATAGCGCGTCGTGACGATGCATGGATACTGGGAGCTGGGCGCAATGGCGCTTTCGGCAGAGCAACTGGGAACGATCCGGGCGACATGGGCGAAGGTCGCGCCTGTGGCGCCCATGGCCTCGCGCCTGTTCTACGGGCGGCTCTTTCGCGTGGCGCCGCAAACCCGCGATCTCTTCCACGCCGATATGGAGGCACAGGGCCGGAAGCTGACGGCGACACTTGGTTTCGTGGTGGACAACCTGGACCAGCCGGAGAAGCTGGCGCCTGCGGCCCGGGACCTGGCGATCCGGCATGTCGACTACGGGGTGACGGCCGATCAGTACGCCGCGGTCGGCGAAGCGCTTATCTGGATGCTGCGCGAGTTGCTGGGCCCGGCCTTCGGGGAGGCGGAGAACGCGGCGTGGCTGGCGGCCTACACCGCGCTCTCCGACATGATGGTCGAGGCCGCATACGGTGATGCGGCTGGGGGCAGTGCCGGCTAGGCTGCCACGCCGTGTCGTGCGAGCCTTGCCGACAGGGACGAGGCGAAGCCGGCTGCGATGTCCGGGCGCGAGAGAGCGAAGGCCACCATCGCTTCCAGGAAACCCTGCTTCGAGCCGCAGTCGAAACGCTCGCCCTCGAAGACGAGGCCGTGCAGACCGTTGGCCGGGATATCAGCCGCAATCGCATCGGTGAGCTGGATCTCCCCACCGGCTCCGGGACCCACCCGGTCGAGCTCAGCGAGAACGCTTGGCTCAAGCAGATAGCGTCCGACCACCGCCAGGAGCGACGGTGCCTCTTCCGCAGCTGGTTTCTCGACCACACCGCGGGCCGAGGCGATGCGCCCATGGCGACCGACGACATCGAGGCAGCCATAGGACGAGATTGCCGTCCGCGGCACTTCCATCGTGGCCACCACGTTCCCCCGGCCTCCGGCCCGCGCGCCGATCATCTGCCCGAGGCAGGGTTCGCTGGAGGCGATCACGTCATCGGGCAGGATCACAGCGAAGGGCTCGTCGCCGATGAGATGCCGCGCGCACCACACGGCATGGCCAAGGCCCAGCGGCTCAGGCTGGCGAACGAAGGCGACCGAACCGGCCGGCAGGCGCGTCGCGTCGAGCGCCTCCAGCAGCTCGGTCTTCTGCTTTGCCCTCAGGCTGCGCTCGAGCGAAGGCGCGGGGTCGAAATGCGCCTCGAGGGCGGCCTTGCCGCTCGATGTCACGAAGATGAACTGCTCGATCCCGGCCGCCAGAGCCTCATCCACGGCGTACTGGATGAGTGGGCGGTCCACGAGGGTCAGCATCTCCTTCGGCACCGCCTTGGTGGCGGGCAGGAAACGCGTGCCGAGGCCGGCGACGGGGAAGACTGCTTTGCGGATGTGGTTGGTGCTCATGGTTTGGGTCCTTTCAGAACGTCTGTTGTGGCGGCGCGTCAGTAGGCACCCCGCCCGGTAAGGACGGCGCGGAAGGTCAGGGCGATCAGGAAGAGGTCGAGCACGGGCGAGCGTGTCTCGGCGTAGGCGATGTCCATGTCGATCATCTTGTCGAAGCCGATGTCGGCGCGGCCGGATACCTGCCAAAGGCCGGTGATACCGGGGCGCACGGCGAGCCGGCGACGGGCGCGGGCGGGGTAGGCCTCCACCTCCTTCGGAAGCGCGGGCCGCGGCCCCACGATCGACATCTCGCCACGGAGCACGTTGAGGATCTGGGGCAGTTCGTCGAGCGACCCGCGCCTCAGGAAGCGGCCGATCCGGGTGATGCGCGGGTCGTCCTTCGCCTTGAAGCAAATGCCCTCCCGGTCGCTCCGGGCGGTCAACTCCGCCTGCCGCGCCGCAGCGTCGCGGTACATCGAGCGGAACTTGTAAAGCCGGAAGGGCTTGCCATTTCGGCCCACTCGGGTCTGGGAGAAGAGAACGGGTCCCGGGCTCTCCGCCTTGATTGCCGCGCTGAGCACGAGGAAGAGCGGCGCAAGGGCGATGAGCGCCGCCCCGGCAACGGCGATGTCGATCACACGCTTGGCGGCCGCCGCAGCATCGAAGCGCGCGAGGTGCCAGAGGGCTGCGTGCTTTGCAGCGCGGGCGACGAAGAGCGGATTGCCGATGACGTAGCGCGTGAAGAGGCGCCGCGGCTCCAGCATCAACCGCCAGATCCACTCGCAGCCCGCGCGGCGAAAGGCCAGCGGCGCGCGCGAGACCTGGCCAGACCAGAAATCGAACTGCGCGCCCACGCCCATCGCCAGCGCCGGTGCCAGGCGGGCGCGATGCTTCGCGATCCACACGTCCTGCCGCGGAACCCCGAGGGCAACGAGCAGGATGTCGGCACCCGAGGCGTTGATGCGATCGATCACGCCGTCCTCTTCCTCTGGCGAGAAGTAGCCGTCGGCGGTGCCGGCAACGCGCAGGCCCGGGGTGCGTGCCGCGGCCTTTGCTGCCGCCGCCTCCGCCACGCCAGGGCGCGCGCCAAGAAAGTAGATCGAGAGCCCGCGCGCTGCCGCCCCCTGGCAGAGCGGCAGGAAGAGATCGGTGCCGTTGAGGTTCTTCCGGAAGCGCCGCCCGGTCATCTTCGCCGCCAGCTGCAAGCCGGACCCGTCGGGCAGCAGCAGGTCCGCTGCGTTGAGCGCGGATGCATACTCACCGTCGCGGACGGCAGCGTTGACGGTGTGGGCGTTCACGAAGGCGGCGCTCATGCGTCGCGGCGTATCGAGCAGCGCGACGAGTGCGTCCTTGGTCTCTGCGTCGAGGATGTCGACGCCGAAAAGATCAATCTTTGCAGCTTCTTGCATGGGTCATCCCTCAGCTGGGTTGTGCTGGGGGGACACTGCGCCGACGGTGTTGCGGCGCTCAATCGAACGTCCGGACAGTGCTGTGGCGCGAATGGAAACGGCTGCTACCCGGGCAGGAGCGCGGTTGCGCGAAGGGAGCATCGGCACCGCAATCCGGAACGCCGGGCCTATCCTTTCGTATAGCGCGACTGACCCTTCGCCTTCGCGACGCTCCGCGCCCTGCGTGCTATCCGCCCGCGGCAGCGAAGGAGAACCCCATGCATACCTTGGTCCGCGCCACCGACACGGCAGACACGGCAGAAGCCCTGCACGAGCTTTCCGGCGCGCTCGCAGCCGAAAGGCCCACGCCTCCGCGGTTTCTGGCCGTCTACACCAGCACCGGCCACGACGCCGAGGCGGTTCGCGAGCACTTCGCCGCTACGGGCGTTGAGGCGATTCACGGTGGCACCTCCTGCCTGGGCGTGATGGCGGGGGGGCGCATGTGCTCGAACGATGGAAGGGGCATCGGCTTCTTCGCGCTTTGGGACGATGCGGGCGCTTATGGCACTGGCATCGCCCTTCTCGGCACCGACCCGCGCGAGGCCGCACGCCGAGCTGTCACCCGCGCTCTAGAGGCTGCGGGACGGACCGGCGAGGCCCCCGACCTGGTTTGGTTGACGGCAGCACCGGGTGCCGAAGAGAGCCTGATCGCGGGGATCGAGGATGTCATCGGTTCGAACGCCCCCATCATTGGCGGGAGCGCGGCCGACAACGATTTGAGCGGTGCTTGGCGGGTGTTCGACGGCGACATCACCGTCGGTGCCGGTGTCGCCGTTTCGGTCCTCTTCCCGTCTCGCGCCGTCGCCACCGCTTACCAGAGCGGCTACGCGCCCACGGCAAAGACCGGGACTGTCAGCCGGGTGGAGGGGCGCAAGGTGCTCGGGATCGATGGCAGGCCGGCGCTCGAAGTCTATGCCGACTGGACGAAAGGCGCGGTCGCCCCCGACACGACCGATGGCCCCGAGATGATCCTGTCGGCGAGCACCTTCCACCCGCTCGGCCGTCATGTCGGGGACATCGCCGATGTGCCGTTCTACCTCCTCGCCCACCCTGCGACCGCAAACCCCGATCGCTCCATCGACCTCTTCGCTGATGTGGAGCTGGGCGAAGAGGTCACGCTGATGACGGGTTCCGCCGATAGCCTCGTCAGCCGCGCCGGCCGTGTCGCGAGCCTCTCCGCGAAGCGCGGGGGGCTTACCACCGCCGACATTGCCGGGGCGCTCGTCATCTTCTGCGGCGGTTGCATGCTCGCGGTCAGGGACCGGATGGATGAAGTCGCGGCGGAAGTGGACCGCGCGCTCGGCGGCGCACCCTCGCTCGGCATCTTCACGTTCGGCGAGCAGGGCGCTGTGCTCGGTGAGAGCAACCGGCACGGTAACCTGATGATTTCCTGCGTAACCTTCGCGCGCTAGGTTGAGCGGCCCAAGCCGCGACCCGCGTGAACTGAGACAATGACGGACAAGGACGAGGCTCTTCGCGAAGCGCTTCTCGAACTGAAACTTCTGAGAGAGCGCGAAGCTGCCGCTTTGCGGGAGAGCAACGCGCTCCTCGCCGGGCTTTCGGGCATGAACGCTGCCGAGAGCCCGGACGATGCCCTGCCTCACCTCTTCGCAACGATCCGCTCGACCCTCGACTGCGACGCTGTCTGTCTGCTGAGCGGTCCGCGCGGCAAAGGGACGCTCCGCCATGCGTCCGATGCGGCGCTGGAGGGTCTGTCCCTCGGTACGTCGCTTGGCGCGCGCGACCGGCCGCTGCGTCTCGCCGACACGCATCAGCTCCCGCAATGGGGCACGATGCCTGCTGCCATGCGCCCATACCGCGCGATGCTGTCGGTCCCGATCGCGTTACCGGACGAGGAGATGAGCGCGATCCTCTGCTTCTCCTTCGAACCGGCAGCCTTCGCGCAGGGCGATGCGCGACTGCTCCAGCGCCTTTCTGCTTTGGCCGCGCAAGGGCTCGCGACGTTGCAGCTGGCGGAGCGCAATGCGCTTCTGGCAAGCGTGATCGACGGCTCATCCGCAAGCGTCTCCATCGCCGATGCGACGCAGGACGACCTGCCGCTGATCTATGTGAACGATGCCTTCCTGGCGCTCAGCGGCTATGCGCGCGAGGACGTGATTGGGAAGAATTGTCGCTTGCTGACCGCTGAGCCCCCTGGGTCTCCCGAGCGCGTGCGGCTTGCAGACGCCGTCGCCGGGGGGACGTCGGGCACCTTCACGCTCCTGAACCGCAGGCGGGACGGCGCGCTTTTCTGGAACCGTCT
>JBCBHB010000118.1:0-7471 GCA_038526025.1 Pseudomonadota bacterium | reverse complement strand
CAGCAGCGTGTTGCCGTAGAGCGCGTTCACGAACTGGGGGTCCGTCAGCGCGTCGCCGTAGAGCTCGGCAAACTCGTCGCTCTCGACGAACATGCCCGCAAGCCTCTCGAGCGCGAGCCCGCCGCTCTCTACCCGGCCGTACCAGTGCAGAAGGCCTGCTTCGTCGGGTGTCCGGCCCAATCCCGCGGCGTAGAGGCGGTAGACATCGCCCACCGCCGCACCGTCGAGGTCCAGGACCCAGGCGCCGTCGTCCAGCAGCACGCGCTCGACATCGCGCAACGTATCGGTGCCGTTCGGCCCGGCCAGCGCCACGCTTCCATCGGAGAGACGGGTCGGCTGCCACGCAGCCCCCGCGCCCTCATGAACCACCGTGTCGATGCCGCCACCGCCGTCGATCGTATCGTTGCCGGCCGTACCGTGGATCTCGTCCGCCGCCTCCGTCCCGGCAATCAGATCGTCCTCTGGCGTACCATCGCGCGGGCCGAGCGGCGTCTCGTCGCTCCGGGTGCCGCTTTGGGTGCCGCCCGCCTCCGCCTCAGCCCGCGCCGCGGCAAAGCTGAGCACGCCGTCCTCGAAGATCAGGAGTTCCACATCGTCGGCGACGAAATCCGTCCCCTCGCCGCTCACGCGAAGGCCGCCATCGGCAACCGCGAAGCCGAATGCCGCGCGTTCGCCCGCGAAGCGGGCCTCGTCCTCTCCCGCGCCCCCTCGCAGAAGATCGTCCCCCGCACCGCCGGAGAGCGTGTCGTCCCCGGCGCCGCCGAGGAGCGTATCGTTACCCGCCAGACCGGAGAACGCATCACGGCCGGTGCCGCCGGTCATCCGGTTATCGTCGCCATTGCCGGTGCTGCTGCCGCCATAGGCGCCGATATGCACGATCCCTGTGAGCCCCTGGAGCAGCGTCACGCCACTGCTCGTGCGGACCGTGTCGCCGGGCGCGTCCACATCCACGAGATCGAGCTTCACATTGGTGCCCGGCAGTGTCAGTTGCAGGCGCCGCTCTCCCGACAGGCCCCCGCCGCTGAAACTGACAGCGACCGAGCCGCTGCCGATCGCGAGGCTGTAACCGCCAGCGCTGGTGGTCACCGCCTCGCCGCCAGAGTCGAGCGCGACCGTCACACCACCACGCCCCTCGCCGATGCCATAGGCGCCGTCGCCATCCCCGTCGTCGAAGACCACGCCGGTCAGGAACCGCGTCGTCCCCGAAAGGCCGAAGTTGTAGGCGGTCATCGCGGCGTTGTAGGGCGTGCCGTCCGCGGTGAAGACACCCCGCTCCTCCGCGATACCCACCTCGCGATAGCGCGGGTCCATGATGTTTTCGCGGTGGCCCGGGCTGCGCATGAGATTGTCATGCATGCTGCGGACGAACTCTTCCTCGCGCGCATCGTCAAGCGTGCCAGTGGTCCCGATCCAGGCGAGGTTCTCGCCGGTCGCCCAGGTGCCGTTCAGCGCGTAACCGGCTGCCACCATGCGGGCGTTGGAGTTCGTCCCGCCCGCACCGGTATGGGAGAAGACGTTGTTCGCGAGCATCCAGCTCACATGGCCCGCCGCAGCCTCGTAGAGATCGTGGTTGAACGCGAGGGGCTGGACCGGCGCCGGTCCGATCGTGCCTGCCGGCAGGCCATCGTTCAAGCCCATATCCAGCCGCGCCGCCTCCGCAGCGGGGTCCGAGCGCGCCTCGTTGAGCAGCTCCATGGAGAGCTGCTCCAGCGCCAGCTGGAATTCCTCAGGTGACAATGCGCGCTCCCCGACCGCGGCGCCAATCTCGCGCTGTGGAAAGCATAACGACAAGAGCGGCGCTGAGATAGCTCAGACCGCGGCCGTGACGGTGCGCCGCGGCAGGTTTCACCGTCGTGTCACGCCAACAGGCAGCGGCGCCGTTTCGCGCGTTCGCCAAAGCTCGGCGATACCGACGACCGGCGCTACTCGCGTGAAGCCCCGCCTCTGCGTGACAGTGCCGGGCGTGTGCGGAAGGGCTAGAGGAACGTCGCTTCGGCGTAGCGCTGCTCGACATAGGGGTCCGGCGCAGCCGCGAGGGCAGCGACACGCTTCTCGAAAAGCGCCGCATCAAAACCCGTCTGCCCGTTACCCGGGGGCACGATGCTGTCGCTCCGCGAGAAGCGAAGATCAGGCGCATCGGCACGCTGCGCATAGAGCGCCGGCAGAAAGTTCTCGAAAACACCCACCTCGATCACGTTGTGGGTATGCCAGGCCGTAAAGAATTCCGGCCCGTAGGCCGCCGTCATCCGCCTGTTGATGAAGCGCGAAACCGGGCCGTTGCCCGAGACGCCGATCACCACCTCGTAGTGATAGTGCACGCCGAGATGCGTCCCGCCCTGCACCACGTCCTTGAAATGGATCCGCAGCATCATGACGGGACCGAAGACCGGCAGGCGCTTGCCCATGGCCCAGCCGTCTCCGCCCACATAGGCGACCGTGAGCTTCGCATCGACCGGATACTTCCAGCCATAGCGCAGGTACTGCATCGCCTCGCGGATATGGATGCGGGTCTCACCCGGCAACGGCGCGCCATCCTGCGCCCTGCGGCCGATCAGCGTCGCGTCCAGATGGTCGCTCGGATGCCAGAGGAGGTAGGCCGGAACCGTCTCCCCCTCATAGCCGGCCACGTCCGTCAGCGAGACGCGCAGCCGCGTGAAGTTCCGGAACCACCAGGCGATCATCTCCGCGCGCACGCCGCGCAGCAGGGCATGGTTCAGCACCACGGTGAACTGACCATTGTCCCGCTTCGTTATGTCGAAACGGCTGCTCTCGCGCGCCTTCAGCGGCCAGCCGAAGTCCCGCATGGGCGGCATGACGCCCGCTGGCCCCACGCCGCTCATTGGGCCTCGGCGCGCTTGAAGTTGGGCGGGTGCGGCCGCCAGGGCGCGCCTGCAGCACCAAGCTCACGACCAAGAGCGTAGAGGGATTGCATGTAGGCACGGTCAAAGGGCTCTTCGGGCACCCCGTCGAAGCTCTTGGGCACCCACAGCACTCTGAAATCCACCTCGTCCCGCTCGGCAATGGCGTAGAGCTTGTAGAGGTCCCCGGAGCCCGACCCGCCGATCAGGCTCGAGACCGCCTTGCCCGCGATCGAGAGCACGCCGAGCTCGACAGGCTCGTAAGGCTTCTCGAGCGTGTTGTTGACGATCACGTAGAGCGTCCGGTCGATCTCGATGCCCAGGGCGCGGTCCACGTCCTTGATGGAGAAGGCCGGGCTGAAGAGCATCACCTGCTCGGTCGCGCCCCCGTCCACATGCAGCTCATCGAAGCGCTCGCCCGCCGCCGTCACGCTCGGGATCAGGACCGGCGGAAAGAGACCCGGGATGGCGGAGGAGGCGCGGACGAGATCGCGGATGAGCGTGATGGCGTCCGGATGGCCGGAGCGCGCCACCGCCGTGACGTCCCAGATCACCGGCCGGGCGGCATCGAGATTGGTGGTGCCGATGAGCAGGATGCGCCCGGCCTCCGCCTCGCGCGCGAGGGCTCCCACGATCTCCTCGTCGATGAACCGCTCGATCAAACTGTTGTAGAGGCTGGTATCCGACAGCGCCGAGCCGCCTGTCAGCGCCGAGAAAGGCGCGGGCTCCAGCAAGTCGTCGGTGGCATAGGCCGTGTAGAACTCGCGCAGTGTGGCGTCGTAGTCCGGCCCCAGGAAGGCGAAGAGGCCGATGATGGCGCCGGTGCTGACGCCGGTCACGACATCGAATTCGGGACGATCGCCCCGCTCTCCCCAACCGGCCAGCACGCCGGCGCCGAAGGCACCGTCCGCCCCGCCGCCGGACAGTGCGAGCACCGTCTCGGTTGGCCGCGTCCCCTCTTCAATGGCGGTCGCGTGGATCCGCCGGGCGCGCGCCATCACCTCCTCACGCACGGCGAGCAGGCGGGCCTCGTCGATGCCGCCGCCCCATTCGCGCAGCGCTCCCGGAATGCCGTAGGGCGCCGCGGTGCTTATCTCCGCCTCGGCAATCGGCGCGCGGGGCGCCACGCTGCAGGCGCCGAGCAGCAGGCAGGCGAGAAGAAGGCGGGGCAGCATCATGCCGCCACCTCGTCCGACAGAGCGCGCGCCGCCCGGCCGCGCGGGCGCAGGAGCAGGTAGCAAAGCGGCGGCACCACCAGCAGCGTAAGCGGCGACGCGGCGAGGAGCCCGCCGATCATCATCGTCGCCATCGGTTCGAACAGCGCCCCGCCCGTCAGCGCCATGGGCGCCAACCCGAAGATCGTGGTGAGCGAGGTGAGCATGATCGGCTTCGCCCGCGCCTTTGCCGCCCGGATGATCGCCTCGTCCATGGGTGCGCTCTCCGCCTCGATGTCGATCTGATTGATGAGCACGATCGCGTTGTTGATGATGATGCCCATCAGCGACATGAGCCCGAGCATCGCGAAGAAGGAGAACGGCTGGCCCATCGCCATCATCGCATAGGGCGCGCCGATCACCACCAGCGGGATCGTGAGGAACGTGGCGAGGGACCGGCGGAACGAGTTGAACTGGAACACCAGCGCCGCCAGCATCACCCCCAGCGCCAGCGGCAGGTTCCCGCCCATCTGGTCGTTCACATCCGCGCTGTCCTCAAGCTCCCCGGCAATCGTGATCTCGTAGTCCGGGCCCAGTGCCAGCCCATCCAGCGTGGGCTGAATGCGCGCCAGGGTGTCCGCCGCGCTCAGCGCCGCGCTCTTGCCCGAGATCACGATGCGACGAACCTGGTTCTCCCGCACGATCTCGGAGAACTCCAGCTTGGGCGTGAAGGCGGCGATCTGGTCGATGGAGATGAGCTGACCGCCGGTCGAGACCGTGAGGTTCGCCAGGTCCTCGATACTGTCGCGGCTACCCACCGTCGCGCGCATCACGATGGGGATCTGTTCGTCGCCCTCACGATAGGTGGAGTACTGCGTGCCGCTGAAATAGGCCTCCATCACGTCCGAGATGTCGCGTGAGGTGACGCCGAACTCCCGCGCCTTGTCCTGCGCGATGTCGACGACGACCTTGATCACCTTGTTGCCCCAGTCGCTCTCGTTCTTCACCACCTGCGGGAGCGTATCGAAGGCGGCCTCCACCTTCGCGGCGGCGGCCATCAGCACCTCCGCATCCGGCCCGAAGATCTCGACATCGACGATGCCTGACTCCGCGCCCCCCTGCGGCAGGCGGGTGACCCGAAACCGCGCCTCGGGGAACTGCTCGAGGAACGCACCGCG
The DNA here is from genome assembly GCA_038526025.1 of Pseudomonadota bacterium. Lineage (GTDB taxonomy): Bacteria > Pseudomonadota > Alphaproteobacteria > Rhodobacterales > Rhodobacteraceae > Thermohalobaculum. The sequence goes on along the minus strand of JBCBHB010000118.1, from coordinate 2,281 downwards.
CGCGCGCAGAAGCATCGCCTCCGCGGCCTCGAGGCTCGTGGTGTTCACATGGAAGAACGCGCTCGCAGGGTCCGGGTCCGCCGGGTCGAGGCCCAGGTTGAAGCGCGGGCCACCATCGCCCACGAACACCGTGCTGTTGACGACCTCCGGATTGGTCTCCGCATCCGCCATCCAGTCCTGCACCCGCAGCGCCATCCGCTCGGTCTCGGAGATCGCAGCGTCTTTCGGCAGATCCATGTAGACCAGAAAATCCGCCCGCTCGCTGAAGGGGAACATCTCGGCCTTCAGAAGCGGCAGCTGGCTCGCACTCCACACCACGGCGCCGAGCGCGAGCGCGGTGAGCGGGAAGCCGAAGGGCAGCAGGAGCCGCAAAACCGCGCCATAGGCCCGCTTCAGCACACCCTCGCGCCCACCGGCGCGCCTGTTGGGCCGCAGGAGCAGCGTGCAGAGATAGGGCAAGATGTAGAGCGCCGTGATCCAGGAGCCGAGCAGCATCGCGGAGACCACGGCGCCGAGGGAGAAGGAGAACTCCCCCTCCACCCCGTCCATCAGCAGCATGGGCAGAAAGGCGGAGACCGTGGTGATGGACGCCACCCCGAGGGGAATGACAAACTGCGTGCCGGCGGACCGCGCCGCCTCCTCAGGCGCCATGCCCGCATCGATGCGGTTGCCGATATCCTCCACCACCACCAGCCCGTTATCCACCAGCAGGCCGAGCGAAATGATCACAGCGGCAATCGAGACCTGCTCGATATCGACGCCGATGAAGCCCATCGCCGCCAGCGCGAAGCAGATGGTGAACGGCACGATACAGGCGATCACCAGCGCCGAACGGAAGCCGAGGAAGAGCAGCATCACGACGAAGACCACGACGAAGGTCTGCGCCACGTTCTCGAGCGCGTTCGACACAGACGCGGTCACCACCGTCTCCTGGAACGTGGAGATGTTGAGCGCGATGCCGATGGGCTGCCTGTTCTCGAACTCCGTCAGCGCGCGCTCAAGCCGCACGCCCAGGTCCTGGATATCGGTCTCGGGCGACATCTCCACAGCGGCGACCACCGCCGGCTCGCCGTTGAAGAAAACCGGCGTCTCCTTGGGATCCACATAGCCGCGCCTTACCGAGATGAGGTCCGAGAGCCGCACGAAGCCCGAGAGACCGTCCACCTTCGTGAGGACACCGCCAATCTCTTCGAGACTGCTGAGGTCGCCGTTCGCCTCGAGCACGATCTGTGTGCCGTCGGCATCGATCTCGCCCGCCGGCAGGATCACGTTCTGCGCCTCGAGGTCGTTGAGCAGCTGCTCGAGCTGCACGCCAACGGCCGCGAGCTTTCGGATGTCGACCTCGAGCCAGATGCGCTGGTCCTGCACGCCGTAGAAGCTGACCTTCGTGATCCCGTCGACGCGGAAGAGCGCCGTGCGCAGATCCTCCGCCGTGTCTTCGAGTTCCGCGAGCGTGAAGCCGTCGCCGGTGATGGCCACGGTGGCGATGGCAACGTCGCCGTAGTCGGTGTTCACCAGCGGCTCGCCGGTGCCTTCCGGCAGCTCCGAGGTCACCTGCTGCATCTTGTTGCGCAGGTCCTCCCAGGCGGCCTCGATATCCGCGCCGTAGACCGCGTCGTAGAGGTTCACGTAGATCAGCGCCTGGCCGTTCGTGATGATCGTTTCGATGTCCTCCACCTCGCCGATCTCGCGGATCTTGCGCTCGATGGGGATGGCGATCAGCTCCTCCACCCGAAACGGCGCCATGCCATCGAACGAGGCGGCCACCACCGCGGTGCGGATCGTGATCTCCGGGTTCTCGCGCTTCGGGATGCCGGCATAGGCGAGGAGCCCCATCGCGAGGATCCCCAGCATCATCAGCGTGGTGAAACGGTTTTTCTCGAGGCCGAAGCGGGTGAGGAAATCCATCTCAGCGGCTCTCGGGTGTTGGCAGGAGGCGGACCTCCATACCTTCGCGCAGGAACGTAACGCCCTTGGTGGCGACCCGTTCGCCAACCTCGAGCCCATCGATCACCAGAAACTGGTTCTCGCGAATGCCCGCCATCGTCACCTGTCGGCGCTTTACGGTGCCGGTGGCCTCGTCGAAGACAAAGACCTCGAGATCGACGACCGCGTTCGGCCCAGCGCCCTCCGGCACCTCCACATCCGGAATGGCCGCGGAGATCGGGATGAGATGCCCGCGCGCAGCGGGCAGCGTGAACTCGAAGGCGACCTCAACCGCCATGCCCGCCTTGATGAGCGGCGAGGTCTCGGTCAGCTTCACGACGACCGGAAAGGACGA
>JBCBHB010000117.1:0-7483 GCA_038526025.1 Pseudomonadota bacterium | reverse complement strand
TCGTGGAAAGCGCACGTTACGACCCGGCGCGCTACCTGCCGAAGACCGACGCCATGTCGGCGCGTCTCGCACGGCTAACACCCACGGCGCGGCGCGTGCTTGCCGAGCGCCTGGTGGGGAACATCAAGACCCATGTGTTGTACGCCGCGCCGGCCGCGCGGGCGGGCCGGGCCCAGGCACCATCGGCAACACTGGTCGCGCCGCTGCCGGGTGATCTGGTGCCGCATCTCACGGTCTCCCCCGAGAAGCTCGCCCGTGCGGTGCTGCGCGACGGGTCGGTCACACTCACGCTCGACGGTGCGGCGCACAAAGTCGTCCTCACGGCCGATCGCCGACGGGCGGAGGCGGTGGGCACGATGCTCGCGGCGGTCGACGGTCGCCGGACGCTCGATGCCATCCTGCGCCTCGGCGCGCCCAAGGGTGGCGACATGGCGCTTTGGGCGGTGGCGGAACGGGCGCTGCGCGGCTTCAACCTTCTTCACTACAGCCGAGGGGCGCGGCGATGACCGCGTCGATGCTGGCCCCGATGCCCGAGGCGGCAGCGTCGGCGATCCTGATCGAACCGGCGCCCCATCTGCCGTTTCTGGAGCCGCGGATCGCACATCCACCGGGGTTGATGCCGCTTGCGCTCGACGCATGGCTTCAGACCGATGCGGATTTCACGGCGCAAATGGCTGCACGCGATGCGCTCATCTCTGCCCGCCCCGCCATTGTCCTCGCGCTGGACGACGATGCGCGGCCGGCCGCGGCCGAACTGCTCGAGAGCGTCGTGGCGGCCGTGGGCGCGCTGTCGGGCTACCGCGTGTCGGCCGATGCCGTCACGCGTCCGGATGGGGTCACCGTCTCGCTCGACCACGCGGCGCCGATGCGGACCATCGGCCGGCTCACGGCCTATGACTTCTGCATCCTGCTCCCGGATGCGGCGAGCGGCGAGTATCGCCTTGCCGGGGCTGTGGTGTGCTTTCCCGCGCGCTGGTCCCTCGCCGAGAAGATGGGCCGACCGCTCACCGCGATCCACGCGCCGGTGCCGGACTATGACGCGGCGTTGGCGCGCAGGGTGAACCGCGTGTTCGAGGGGATCCGGCCTGAACGGCCCCTCTGGCGGATCAACTGGCTGGTCTATGGCGACCCGGTTCTGCACCAGCCGCTGATCCGTGAGAGCGACGAGATGCCGAGTTCGGGCAAGACATGGTCGCCCGGTGGCCCGTTCTACCTTAGGACCGAGCGGCAGACCCTGCGCCGGCTGTCGGAGGCCGGCGCGGTGGTCTTCGGGATCAAGTCGTCGGTCACGCCGGTCGATGCGCTGGCGCCACAGGAAGCGGCGGGACTGTCTGCGGCGCTCGGCGGGCTGGACGAGGCCGCTATCGCGTATCGCATCGGGCACGCGGCACATCGTGCCATTCGTGCCCGGCTGGACACGATTGCAGCGGGATAGGAAGCGGAGGAGGAGCGGAGATGTCGGATCCAATCGTGATCGTCGGGGCTCAGCGCACGCCCATGGGCGGCTTTCAGGGAGAGCTCTCGGGGGCGACAGCGCCTGAGCTGGGGGCCGCGGCCATCAAGGCAGCGCTCGAGCGCGCGGGCCTGCCGGCGGCCGAAGTCGACGAGGTTCTGATGGGCTGCGTGCTGCCTGCGGGGCAGGGGCAGGCACCGGCCCGCCAGGCGGCTTTCGGCGCGGGCCTGCCCGAGAGCGTGCCCTGCACGACGCTCAACAAGATGTGCGGCTCGGGCATGAAGGCTGCGATGCTGGCCATGGATGCGCTGCGCGCGGGCGAAGGGCGCGTGATCGTTGCCGGTGGCATGGAGAGCATGACGAACGCGCCGTATATCTTGCCCAAGATGCGGGGCGGTGCGCGGCTCGGCCACGCGGAAGTGAAGGACCATATGTTCCTCGACGGTCTGGAGGATGCCTACGACAAGGGCCGCCTGATGGGTACCTTCGCGGAGGACTGCGCCGAGCACTACCAGTTCACGCGCGAGGAGCAGGATGCCTACGCTATCCGGTCGCTGGAGAACGCGCTGGCGGCGCAGACTGAAGGCCGCTTCGACGCCGAGATCGCGGCTGTGGAGATCGCGACGCGGAAGGGAGCGGTGACGGTCGGCAGCGACGAGCAGCCCCGCACGGCGAGACCGGACAAGATCCCGAGCCTGAAGCCCGCGTTTCGGAAGGAGGGCACGGTGACCCCGGCGAACGCCTCCAGTATCTCCGACGGCGCGGCGGCCCTGGTGCTGATGCGGGAGAGCGAGGCGCAGGCGGCGGGGCTTCCCGTCCGCGCCCGGCTTCTCGCCCATGCGAGCCACGCCCAGGCGCCCGGATGGTTCACGACCGCGCCGGTGCCGGCGATGGAGAAGGTGCTGGCGCGCGCTGGCTGGCAGGTGGGCGATGTGGACCTGTGGGAAGTGAACGAGGCCTTCGCGGTGGTGCCGATGGCGGCGGAGCGGGAGCTGGGTCTCGACCGTGAGAAGCTGAACGTGAACGGCGGGGCCTGCGCGCTCGGCCACCCGATCGGTGCGTCCGGCGCCCGCATCATCGTCACGCTCCTGCACGCCCTGGAAGCGGCCGATCTCTCGAAGGGGGTTGCCAGCCTCTGCATCGGCGGCGGCGAAGGCACGGCGGTGGCGCTGGAGCGCGTCTGAGAGACCGAGCCAGGCGGCATCGCGGCTGGTCGCCGCGATCGGTTGCTGCGGGAGCGCCCGGCTGAGGCATCGGCGTGGATGGTCGGTGCCAACGTTTTTGCCGTGCCGGCGTGGCGGCATGGCGCCTCGGTGCGGAAGGCCCGGATAACGGCCAGCCCTGCAGGCCGGTTCAGCGCCGCCTTCCATACGGCGGTATTGGAGGGGTCTGAGAAGGGCGCCGCTTCTTGACACCTTCCGCCACCCGGCGCCTTTTTGGGGCAAAGAACAATCAGGGAGTGATCCATGCCCGCGATGCGTGCTCTTGGGGGCTGTCTTGCCAGCCTCATGCTCGTCACCTTCCTCGCCGTCTGGCTCTGGCCCAGCGCCGACGCCGCAGCCCAGAGCGTCAGGCCGCCGGAAAGCGCGGTCTCGACTGCGCCGGCGGCGCCCGGCGAGCGGGCGGAGAACGACTTTGCGCCAGCCCCCGATGCCAATACGGCCGACTCCATCCTGGAGACCCAGGGCCTGAGCTCCTCCGCCGCCAAGTGGCGCGAGGTGCGCTCCGGGCAGGGGCATACGGTGAGCATCCCGAACCAGCAGGCCGGCGTGCTGATCCAGAGCCCGGGCGCCTACTGGATCGACTGGCGCGAGGCGGACGGGCCGCTGATCAAGGGCGCGCTCTACGGCCTCGGCGGCATCTTCGCGCTGCTCGCGCTCTTCTACATCCTGCGGGGCCGGATCAAGATCGAACACGGGCTCGCGGGCGTGACGATCGAACGCTTCAAGTTCATCGAGCGCTTCGGCCACTGGCTTCTGGCTTCGAGCTTCATTATGCTCGCCCTGACCGGCCTCAACGTGCTGCTCGGCAAGGAATTCCTCATGCCGCTCATCGGCAAGGAGGCATTTGCGCAGATCTCCATCGCCGGCAAGTGGATCCACAACAACGTGGCCTGGGCCTTCATGCTGGGGCTGGTGCTGATCTTCTTCATGTGGGTACTGCACAACCTGCCGCACAAGACGGACATCAAGTGGATCCTGCAGGGCGGCGGCCTTCTCTCGAAGACGCTCCATCCCCCGGCGCGCAAGTTCAATGCGGGTCAGAAGCTGATCTTCTGGGGCACCATCGTCTTCGGCGGGTCGATCTCGCTCTCGGGTCTCTCGCTGCTCTTCCCCTACGAGCTGCCGATGTTCGCGAAGACCTTCGCAGTGCTGAACGATCTGGGGATTTCGCAGGCCATCTATGGCGAGGCGCTGCCGACCGAGCTCTCGGTCATCCAGGAGATGCAGTACGCGCAGATCTGGCACACCATCGTCTCGATCGCGATGATCGTGTTCATCGTCGCGCACATTTATATCGGCTCGGTGGGGATGCAGGGCGCATTCGATGCCATGGGTTCGGGCCAGGTGGACCGGAACTGGGCGCTCGAGCACCATAGCCTCTGGGTGCAGGAGGAGATGGACAAGGCGCTCGAGGGCAAGAAGGCCGCAGCAGGCGCACTCCCGGGCGCGGCGACACCGGCCGAGTGACCATGCTACGCCCAACGGGCCCCGGCTTGGTTGCCGCCGGGGCCCTTCTTCTCAGCATCGTCCTGCCCGCCTCGGCCGGGGATGACGCCGGCTACGGGCGGCTGGAGGGCCATGGGGGGCCGGTGAAGGGCCTTGCGGTCTCGCAGGACGGCCGCCTTGCGTTGTCGGCGAGCTTCGACACGTCCGTCGGCCTCTGGTCCCTGCCCGAGGGCAAGCATCTTCGCTGGCTGGAGGGCCACGAGGCCGGGGCGAATGCCGTGCGCTTTATCGGGGACGGCAGGGCGCTGTCGGTCGGGGACGATTTCGACCTTCTGCTCTGGAACCTGAGCGACGGTTCGCTGCTCGGGCGTATGGAGGGGCACCAGGGCAAGGTGATCGGCCTTGCCGTCTCGCCGGATGGCCAGCAGGTGGCGACGGCCGGCTGGGATGGCGTGATTGGTCTCTGGAGCTTGGCCGACGGCAGTGTGCGGTGGCTGAAGGGGCACACGGCGAACGTGAACGATGTGGCCTTCAGCGCGGACGGGCAGCGTCTCTTTTCCGCCTCCTATGACGGTACGGTACGCCGTTGGGCCCTCGATGAAGCTGCGCCGATCCCGGTCACCCTCAAGAAGCACGGCTTCGGGGTTAACCATCTCGTGGTCGACGATGCGGCTGGCTGGCTCGCCTATGGCGCTCTCGACGGGGCGGTGCGGGCCATCGATCTCGTGTCCGGGGAGACGATTGCGGACCTCTCCACCGAGCGCCGACCCATCCTCGCGCTCGTCCGTGCGCCGGGAGGGCGCTTTCTCGCGACAGGGGATGGCGAAGGATACATCACGGTTATCGACAGCGAGCGCTGGACAATCGAGCGAGACTTCCGCGCTGCGCTGCGCGGCCCGATCTGGGCCCTGGCCTGGGCGCCGGACGCGGCAGGTGGGCCGGGGCGGCTCCTTGCCGGCGGCATCGCGGACGAGGCGGCGCTATGGCCCGTGTTCGCTGACAGCGGCGAAGGCGCAGCGCTCTTTGCCGGCGGTCCGCGCGCGTTCCATACCGATCCAGCCGAGATGACGAACGGCGAGCGACAGTTCATGCGTAAATGCTCGATCTGCCACAGCCTCGAGAAAGGGAGCGGGCGGAAGGCGGGGCCGAGCCTTGCAGGCGTTTTCGGACGCCGGGCCGGCACGCTGAAGGGATACCGCTACTCCGAGGCGCTCGTGTCGTCGCCCATCGTCTGGACGGACGAGACCATCGCCGCCCTCTTCCGCGATGGGCCGGATGTTGTGACGCCGGGTTCGAAAATGCCCGTGCAGCGCATTGCGCGAGAGGCTGACCGGCGTGACCTGATAGACTATCTAAGGCGCGAGACCGGGGCGGATGCAACCGACCCGGCCCAACAACAATGAGAGAAGGTCGATGAACAGCGGGGAGAAGACGTCGATGAATGCCATGGTTGCCGCCATCCTGGCCGCGGCGCTGATCTCGGTCGGCGCCTGGTACACGCTCAATCAGATGGGCTTCTCGAGCGCGCAGGTCTATCAGAAGGACAGCAGCGTCCGGCTCGACTGACGCTGCTCTGGGTATCGCTGCGGCGCCTCCGGCTCCGCCGCTCGTGGTGTGCGTGATCGTCAGTCACCGCCCGTGTCCGGGCATCGCTGCCATGGAGTTGCATGATGCTCGCCCTTGCCCTGGTGCTCGATGCGGTGATCGGTGAGCCCGAGCCCCTGTGGCGGCGCGTGCCGCACCCCGTGGTGCTCATGGGCCGGCTCGTCGACATGCTCGACGAGGGGCTCAACGACGGCACCTTTCGCTACCTGAAGGGCGTTGCTGCCGTCTTCGTGCTCGTGGTGGTGACAGGGGCGCCAGCGCTGCTTCTCAGCGTCGATCTCTTCGGCGGGATCTTCGAGCTGCTCGTCGCCGCCATCCTCCTCGCCCATCGAAGCCTTGTCGACCATGTGAGCCGCGTGGCGGAGGCGCTGGGGGAAGGCCGTGAAGCGGCGATCAAGGCCGTCTCCCAGATCGTGGGGCGCGATACGACGGTGCTCGACGAGCCGGGGGTCGCACGCGCGGCCATCGAGTCCGGTGCAGAGAATTTCTCGGACGGGGTCGTCGCGCCCGCCTTCTGGTTCCTCGTCCTCGGGCTGCCTGGCATCGTGATCTACAAGGCGGTGAACACGGCCGACAGCATGATCGGCCACCGGACCGAGCGACACGCGCGTTTCGGCTGGGCGGCCGCACGGTTGGACGATGTGCTGAACTATGTGCCCGCGCGCCTGACCGCCGTGCTGATCTCGGCTGTGTCGGGAAAGGGTCTGCAGCCGCTCCAGGTTGCGTTCAGGGATGGCTGGCTTCACCGCAGCCTCAACGCAGGCTGGCCGGAAGCGGCGATGGCCGCGTCGCTCGATGTCGCCCTGGCCGGACCGCGGCATTATGCGGGCAAACTGACCGATGATCCGTTCCTTCATCCGACCGGCAGGAAGGATCCGGGCCCCGCGGATATCCGTGCGTCGGTCACCCTCCTCTGGAAGGCGTGGGCACTGCTTGTGGCAATCGTTGCGCTGTTGTGGGTGCTGGCCTTCGCTTGGGGTTATCTCATCGGCTGAAGGGCCTCGACCAGCTTGGTTTCGAAGCCCGCGCCAAGGATCCAGCCTTCTTCCTCGACCACGCGCTGCGTCTCCGCGCCGGTCAAACCCTCAGCGTCGAGTGAGAAGAGAGGGCCGAGCTCTCCCGTCCGGTCGAGCGCCGCGAAGGCCGTGGCGAGGAGGTGCACCTGCGCTCGGTCCTTGATCGCCTCGTTTGCCGCCCGCACCGCCGGGTCGACGAGGCTGGGATAGATCTCGGCCAGGATCACGGTGCCGGGCGGGACCGGCGATAGCCCAAGCCCTGTCTCGAAGGGCCAGACCTTCGCTGTGATGTCGGGCTGCCTGCGAAGACGCTCCAGCGCCGCAATACCGGTGAGTGCCTGGCTGCCCACGCTGCCTGTGTAGGCCAGCTTCCACACGGGCTGCGCTCGCTTCACGCGGCGTTCCGCGAGACGACGCTCTTCTGGAAGGTTCTCGCCGTAGCCCGATGGTCGCTTGACGGGCAGGGTCGCGAGCACCCGCTGTGCCGGACGTCCCCAGAACGGGCCAACCGGGCCGAAGCCGGCGTTCAGGCGCGCGGCCAGCTCAAAGCGGTTGTTCGCGTTCCGTCCACCTTCCTCAAGGCTGTCGGCCAACCGCGCCCAGACATGACGCCAAGCCGGGCGCCCGGGCGCCGCGCCGAACACCGAGGCGCCGGCGCCTGCCGGATAGCCGAAGGGAAAGTCGAAGCTCGCGAGCATCCGCTCCCCGCGCGCCGCGCCGGCCCTGATGCGTTCCGACAG
>JBCBHB010000116.1:0-7490 GCA_038526025.1 Pseudomonadota bacterium | reverse complement strand
GCCAGCGCCTTCGACACCGCGCGGGCCTTGGCCCGGCTCGAAGGCATCGCGGGCGGGATCAGCTCCGGCGCCGCGGTGGCGGCTGCGCTCGAGGTGGCCGAGCGGCCGGAGATGGCCGGCAAGCGGCTCCTCGCCGTGTTGCCAAGCTTCGCCGAGCGCTACCTCTCCACGCCGCTCTTCGACGGCCTCTGAGAGCGCTCCAGGGCCGCCGCGTCTGGCATGCCACCCGTGGCGGGCGCGGCGCCCGCGGCGGCGAGCGGCGTTCGGTCCTCTGTGGCGAGGATCGACGGAGGGACGTCTTGTCTCTCATCCGAAGCCGCCCGGGGGCTTGCCGCGGCTGCCTCGGCGCCGCAGGTATGGCAGAGCGGCACGGAGAGGGATCGCATGCTCTTGATCGAGATCGTGGCAGCCTTCGGGATGCTCGCCTGCCTTGGACAGGCGGCGCGCTATGCATGGCGCTGGGAGCGGCAGCTCATCTTGCCGATCGGTCTCTATCTCACGGTCGGCACCATGCTGGGCTTTGCGGCCTTCGGTGGGGACAGCGGGCTGATCACGGACTGGGAGACGATGGCCGTACGCGCGATCGGCGCCGCGGTGCTCATCGCGCTCGGTGCGGGGTACAGGATGCTGGTCGGCAAGGCGCGGGCGGCCGCGCGCCGCTCCGCCGGGGATGGCGCTTCCGGGGGCGACGCGTGAGCTTCGCGCCGGAGGAGATCGACCGGTACGCGCGCCATCTGGTGCTGCATGAGATCGGCGGACCCGGGCAGCAGCGTCTGAAAGCGGCGCATGTCGCTGTGGTCGGCGCGGGGGGGCTGGGCTGTCCGGCGTTGCTCTATCTCGCGGCGGCCGGCGTCGGGCAGATCAGCGTGATCGACGATGACGTGGTAAGCCTGTCGAACCTTCAGCGCCAGGTGCTCTACGCCACGGCGGAGGTGGGGCAGCCGAAGGCGGAAGCCGCCGTCGCCGCCCTCGGTCGCCTGAACCCGCATGTTGCGGTAACGCCCGTGATCGCCCGCCTCGATCCGGCCAATGCCCGGGCGCTGCTGGCGGGGGCTGACCTCGTCCTCGACGGGTCCGACAACGCAGTGACGCGCTATGCCGTGAATGCAGCAGCCATCGCTGCGGGCGTGCCGCTGGTGATGGGCGCGATCGGGCGCTGGGAAGGGCAGGTGGGCGTCTTCGATCCGGCGCAGGGCGGGCCCTGCTACGCCTGCGCCTTTCCCGAGGCGCCCGACTCGGCCCTGGTGCCGGCCTGTGCGGAAGCGGGCGTCCTCGGCGCGCTTGCCGGGGTGATCGGGGCGATGCAGGCGGTGGAGGCGGTCAAACTGATCACGCAAGCCGGAACGCCGCTCGCCGGCCGGCTCCTGCTCTACGATGCCCTGCTGGCGGAGACCCGCGTGCTGCGCGTCTCCCGCCGGGAAGGCTGTCAGGTCTGTGGCGGGCTTTGCGAAACGGCTGCCCTCGCCGCCCGGGGCGGGGTCTAGGGCAGGCGGATATCGACCCAGACGAGACGATGATCGGAGCTGGCGGGGCGCTTGCCGGCTCTCATGAGGGGTGCGCCGGGCTCCCCCGGGGCTGGCCAGAAGACCCCGCTCGCCATCACTTCGAAGCGGCTCGCCGGCAGCACGTAGTCGACCCGTAGGTTGCCGGGGCCGGGCGTGTCGCGCCAATCGGCCGTGTCCTGCGCCGCCGGACCCTTCTGCCGGCCGTTGCCCGCGCCCTGGGCGCGCGCGGCCGCAAAGGCGCCTTCGCTCGACGGTTCGGGGTCCTGCAGCCGATCATCGGACAGGAGAGCCATGAGAGCATCGCGCTCGGCCGCGCCGTCTGCCGGATCGGCATTGAGATCGCCGGCAATGACGAAGGGTGTGCCTTCCGCCAGCCCGCCGGCAAGGCCCGCGTCGTCTACAAGCCAGTCGGCGCCAGGTTCGGTGGCGATGGCGTGGAGGAGACGGATCTCGTCATGGTTTCGGCGGCCGTTGCGGTTCTCGGGGCCGTCGAAGACCGGCGGGGTGGGGTGTGCAGCAACCAGGGTTACCAAGCCAGCCGGTGTGTCGATGGGTATGGCCCAGTGCGACTTCGAGCTCAGCCTGAGCAGGTTCCAGGTCTCGTCGTCGTGGAAGGGCGTACCGTCGGGCATGACCGGGCGCAGGGCGCCGGGAAGGGCCGACCACAGGAAGCGCTGCCAGCTGCGCACGGCATCGGTGCGGATCGGGTGTCGGCTGAGGACGGCCATTCCGTACTGCCCGGGAAAGGCGCCCCAGCCCCAGGCATCTCCGGGACCGGTCGCGCGTCCGTCACGATCGAGATCGCGGTGCGAGGGCACGCCGGTGTTCACCGGGGCGTGAAAGCGGTGCGGGTAGTCGACCGGCGCCGCGCCTGCCTCGGCCAACAGGGCGGCGAAACTGTCGAGCGCGCGGCCTTCCGCGTCCCGGTCGAACTCGTTGAGGAGGAGGATGTCCGGCCGCACGGCGCGGATGATCGCTGCAACCGCCGATACCTGCGGGTGGCCTTTGCGGATATCGGCCAGCAGGACACCCGCCCCGGGCCGGTTCAGCGCTGCGTTGAACTGCGCCACCCGGATCGCGCCTTCCACGGGGGCGGGAAGGGGCGGTATCTTGAGGTCCTGAGCGCGGGGGGCGATGCCGACACCTGCCGTGAGCGTTGCCAGGAAGCAGAGCGCGAAGAGGAGGGGGCGCGCCGAGAGCATACCCGCCATCCCCCCGCGCCGGAAGCTCAGCCTGCAGCCGTGTCGAGCCACGGCGTGGCGGTGCGCCGCTTCGCCTCGAAGGCCGAGATTGCGTCCTCGCGCTCCATCGTGAGGCCGATATCGTCGAGGCCGTTGAGCAGGCAGTGCTTGCGGAAGGGGTCGATCTCAAAGCGGATCTGGCCGCCATCCGGGCCTTCGATGGTCTGCGCCTCGAGGTCGATGGTCAGCGTCGCGTTCGCGCCCCGCTCCGCATCGGCCATCAGCTTGTCGACATCCTCCTGCGGCAGGGCGATGGGCAGGATGCCGTTCTTGAAGCAGTTGTTGTAGAAGATGTCCGCAAAGCTCGGCGCGATGACGCAGCGGATCCCGAAATCCTTGATCGCCCAGGGCGCGTGCTCCCGGCTGGAGCCGCAGCCGAAATTGTCCCCTGCCACCAGGATCTCGGCGTCCCGATAGGCGGGCTTGTTCAGCACGAAGTCGGGTTGCTCGGCCCCGGCCTCGTCGTAGCGCATCTCGCTGAAGAGGTTCACGCCGAGACCGGTGCGCTTGATCGTTTTGAGGAACTGCTTCGGGATGATCATGTCGGTATCGACATTGATCAGCGGCAGGGGGGCAGCCACCCCGGTGAGCTTGCCGAACGGTTCCATTACGATCCTCCTCTCGATTGCCGTGCCGTGGTCGCACGGGGTGGGGCCGCGCCGCAAGTATGACGTTCGTGTGTGAGAACGTGCGTTGTCCGCCGCGCGGGCCTGCCCACCTCAACCACAGCGCCGGCAACCTGCCCGGCGGGTCAGCGACGGAGAGATCCAATGACGCGGACGATGACGATGAAGGGGCTTCTGGCGGCAGCAGCGGCTGTATTGGCGGCATCCGTTGTCCCGCCAGGTGCGGCTCAGGCAGCGCCAGCCGCCACGCCCGCGGTGGTGGCGATCGAGCAGGCGGCCGGGACGATCGAGCGCGCCGCACCCTTGGCGGCGGTGCATCAGGCGCGCTTCCGTGGTCATCGCGGGTTTCGCGGTGGCTTCCGACGGGGTTTCCGGGGCGGCTTTCGTGGCCGCTTCAGGCATCGTGGCTTCAGGGGACGCGGCTTCCGAAAGGGCTTCGTGTTCGGGAAGCGCGGCTTCGTCTTCCGCGGGCGTTTCGGGCGCAACCGTTAAAGCGTGATTGAGCGCGACGGAAGGCGGTGGGTGCTGCGTATCATCGGCGGTGCAAACGAGGAGAACCGCCATGACGACCCTCCGCTCTTTCGCCGGCCGCTGCGCCCTCGCGGCGGCCCTCACCCTTGGGGCCGTTTCGTTGCCGGGCGCTGCGGGCGCCATGACCGGGGCGCCCGCCCCCGCCGTTACCGGTGCGGCGCCAGTCATCGAGGCCGGGCACCGCGGATATCGCCACGGCTACCGCCCCTATCGCCGCGCCTACCGTGCCGGCCGCCGGCATGGCTATCGCAAGGGCTACCGGCGCGGTTACCGCCATGGGCGGCCCTATTATGGCCGCGGCTACTACCATGGCGGGCCCGACGTGATCATCCGTGGCGGCGTCTTCTTCCCGCCGGTCTTCGGCGGCACGGTGATCATCCGCTGACCGATCCGTGAGCCGCGCCGCTTCCGCAATGCGGGCGGCGGCGCTAAAGGGACGGTATGTCCCAGGGCTTCTATCGCGCGAATGCGCCGTGGCTCGCCGCCGCGGCGTTGCTGACCTTCGGCTCGTCCTTCGGGCAGACCTTCTTCATTTCGCTGTTCGCGGGCGGCATCCGTGCCGAGTTTGCTCTCTCGGACGGAGACTGGGGCACGCTCTACACCTTCGCGACCCTCGGTTCGGCGGCGATCCTCGTACAGGCGGGGCGGCTGGCGGACAGTGTCGCGCTGCGCCCGCTCCTCCTCGCGACTGTCGCGCTCTACACGGCCGCCCTGGTGCTCACGGCGATGGCACCCTCGGTCCTTTGGCTCGGTATCGGTGTGTTGGGTCTGCGGCTTTGCGGGCAGGGCATGATGGGGCATCTCGCCCTTACCGCCGTGGCGCGATGGTTTCGCGCGAACCGCGGGCGCGCGGTGGCGATTGCGGTTCTCGGCTATCCGCTGGGCGAGGCACTCTTGCCGCCGCTTGCTGTGCTTGCGATCGGCGCGGTGGGGTGGCGGCAGGGCTGGTTGCTGGCGGCGGCGGCGCTTCTCTTTCTGGTCCTGCCCATGCTCCTCTGGCTCCTCGCGCGTGGGGGGCGGACGCCACAGGGCGAGGGTGGCGAGCTCACCGCCACCGGGATGGACGGGCGCCACTGGACGCGCGGCCAGGTGCTCGGTCACTGGGCTTTCTGGGCACTGATGCCGGGCGTTCTGGCGCCGAGCTTCATCGGCACCGTCGCCTTCTTCCATCAGGTACATGTCTCCGAGGTGCGGGGATGGGATCTCGTGACCATGGCCGCTGGCTACCCGGTCTATGCGGCGCTCTCGGTGCTGACTTCTCTCGCCGCCGGGCGCTTTGTGGACCGGCACGGGGTGCTGAAGCTTCTGCCAGTCTCGCTGCTCCCGCTCGCCGTTGCGATTTCGTGCCTCGCGCTGCCGGGGGGCGAATGGGTCTGGCTGCTGACGCTTCTCGGCATCGGCGTGAGCCAGGGGGTCGTCGTGACGCTTCTCGGGGCGCTGTGGCCGGCGCTCTACGGCACGGGGCATATCGGCGGGGTGAAGGCGCTCACCACATCGGCGATGGTCGTCTCCACCGCCATCGGCCCCGGCATCACCGGCCTGCTGATCGATGCGGGCGCGCCGCTTACGGTCCAGGCGCCGGCGATGGCGATTTGGTGTCTTGGGGCGAGCGCGCTCTTCGTCGCCATCGGGCCGCACCTCGCCCGCCGTCTGCCCGCCGCGCCTTCAGTGGCGACGTAGACCGCGCTACCACAAGTCCTATGGCGACAAGGAGCATCGCCGCCGAGGCGGGAAGTGGGACGGCGACAGAACCGTCATCCGGGAAGGGCACGCCGTCGGGCAGCTGCTCCCGGGTGATCCAGTCCACCAGCGGGCCGAGCCCGAGCTCATCGACCACCCAACCGCCGACAAGGCAGAGTGGCAGAAGATCGAGCCCGGCACGCGCACCCTGCCCGAGCAAGGGGTCGAAGGCATGCCCGCGCTGCTCGTTGGCGGTGGTGACGAGTGTGACGACGGCGTTGCTGAGCCGCCATCCAGCCCGCCTTGGGCCAGCGCCATAGCGTTGCGCGAAGAGAGCGGGCAAAGGGGTGACGATCCCGCCGCTGCCCGGGTCCTCCACCGCTGCCCCGGTCGCATCAATCGGATCGACCGGCGTGTCGAAGCCGGCTTCGGCATCCCCTGCACCGAGGGCGACGACATCCGGGATCAGCGTCTCCAATCGCCGCTCCTCCAGCGTGCCGCGGAACACCAGCGCTTCGGCCACGGCCGGGGCGAGGACGATGAAGAGGAGAAGCAGAGGGGGCAGGAGCGTGCCAACCCGAACGCTACGAGGGAAAGAGACCGCAATACACACCGCAACACCTGCCTTCCTGCCCCCGGCGGAACGCACCGAGGCGAGGCAGACGCTGCAACGATATGGTTCTCAAAACTTTAAGCGCTGCATTTCGGACAAATGCGGCGTGGCCGGCGCCCCAAGGCGCCGGCCATCGGATGTCAGCCGAGGTGGCGTACGTCCGTCAGGCGACCCGTGATGGCGGCCGCAGCGGCCATGGCAGGGCTCATCAGGTGGGTACGCCCGCCCCGGCCCTGACGGCCCTCGAAATTGCGGTTCGAGGTGCTCGCACAGCGCTCGCCCGGCGCCAGCTGATCCGGGTTCATGCCGAGGCACATGGAGCAGCCGGCCATCCGCCACTCGAAGCCCGCTTCCTGCAGCTTCTGGGCGATGCCTTCCTCCTCGGCCTGCAGCCGTACGAGGCCAGAGCCCGGTACGATCATGGCGCGCAGGCCCTCCTTCACGCGCCGGCCCTCCATGATGCGCGCCACTTCGCGCAGATCCTCGATCCTTCCGTTCGTGCAGGAGCCGATGAAGACCGTGTCGATCTCGATCTCGTCGAGCTTGGTGCCAGGCTCGAGGCCCATATAGTCGAGGCTGCGCTTGGCCGCGGCCACTTTGCCGCCCTGGAAGTCCTCCGGATGCGGCACCGTGCCGGTGATCGGCAGCACGTCTTCCGGGCTCGTCCCCCAGGTGACGACAGGCGAGATCGCCCCGGCCTCGAGGATCAGCTCCTTGTCGAAATGGGCGCTCTCGTCGGTGCTGAGCGTGCGCCAATGCGCCACCGCCTGCTCCCAGGCAGCACCCTGCGGGGCGCGCGGGCGCCCCACCAGATAGTCGAAGGTCTTCGCATCCGGCGCCACGAGGCCCGCGCGCGCGCCACCCTCGATCGCCATGTTGCAGACCGTCATGCGGCCTTCCATCGTCAGGCTCTCGATCGCTTCGCCGCAGTACTCGATCACATGGCCCGTGCCGCCGGCCGTGCCTGTCTCGCCGATGATGCTGAGGGTGATGTCCTTGGCGGTCACGCCCGTCGGCAACGTGCCGCGGACCTCGACGCGCATGTTCTTCGATTTCTTCTGGATCAGCGTCTGCGTGGCGAGCACATGCTCCACCTCCGAAGTGCCGATACCATGCGCGAGCGCGCCGAAAGCGCCATGCGTCGCCGTGTGGCTGTCACCGCAGACGATGGTCATCCCCGGCTGGGTCATGCCCTGCTCGGGGCCGATGATGTGCACGATCCCCTGGCGCTTGTCGTCCACGTCGAACATCTCGATGCCAAAATCGGCCGCGTTCTTGCGCAGCGCTTCGACCT
>JBCBHB010000115.1:0-7511 GCA_038526025.1 Pseudomonadota bacterium | reverse complement strand
CGGGTCACCGGTGGCGCCGTGGCGGACGATACATTCGCCGCCGCCGGCGAGCGGGCGTAAGGCTCTCGTCCGGCTCGAAGAGGGGGCGGACGGCGATGCTGTCCTCGTCCCCCTCTATCACCCGGTACTCGGAGAGGCTGTCCACGCGCACCGCATGGGGCAGAAGCCAGCCGCGGCGCGTCAGCTCCAGCACGGCGGGAAGGCCATCCTCGCTGAAGATGTCGCCGTTTTCGGGGGCGATGACGAAGACGACCGCGTTGAGCTTGGCATAGGTGGCCTCGAGCCGCTCGAGCGCCTGCAGCTCCGGATTGTTCTCCCCGAAGAAGATGCGCGCGTCCCCCGTCACCTTCCAGTCGAGAAGGCCGAGGGAGAGGAGCGTCACGACGAGGAGCGACAGGCCGATGACTTGCCGACGAAACACGACCACCGCCGTGGCGAGGCGGCGGATCAGGCGCGGTGTGGGCGCATCGGGCAGGTCCCGCGGCGCCGGGGCGCCGCTGGTCTGGCTTCCATCCATCGCCGGCGCCTAGCGCGCGCCGGCGTCGGCGGGGCTGAGTGCCGGCGCCGCCGTGAACTCGTTGCCCACGGTGCTCGGCAACCGGCCCGCCTCCAGCGCCGCCCAGTCCGCTGCAGCACCGAAGCGGGCGCTCCGGCTGATCAGCGTCTCGGCAGGCGCCTCGACGCCCAGCCTCGCCAGCGCCTCGCCCAGCACCTCCATCGCATCGTCGCGCGTCCAGCTGACGTGCTCGAAGCTGTACTGGATGACCGCGCTGCTGCGGCTGAAGAGGCTGCGCATGCCGAGGCTTGGGCGCCCGATGTTGCGGGTGTTCATCGGCATCGGCCGCACTTCCACGCCGGCAATCCGGATCGCCGCACCGTCCCCGCTCGAGATCAGCGGCTCCAGCACCGAGTTCTTGGCCCTGTGCTCCGGCGCGAGGGCACCGGAAAGCGCCCTCAGATGCGTCGCCGGGTGCTCGCCAAGCTGCTTGAACGCGTCACCCGCCATGAAGGCAAGGTTCAGGTGGGCGAAGCTCTCCTTGGCCTGCTGATCGACCGCACGGGCAACCCCGGCGAAGCTCAGCGTTTCCGGGCAATCCACCCTGACGGGCATCAACGTGGCGACGTAGCCGACGAAGTCCTGCACGGCCGGATCGTTTCGGCGCGGGAAGAGCGTCGCCATCATCACCGAGTCGTTCCCGCCCCGACGGCTGAGCGTCTGGCCGACTGCCGAGAGGAAGAGCGAATTGAAGGATACCTTCGTCGCCTTCGCAGTGGCCTCGAGGGCCGCGAAGCTCTCACCCGCAACGTCGAGCGTGAGCGTCTCGGAGGGCAGCTGGTACCCGCCCGTGACGTCGTAGGGCATGCTCTTCGAACCGCGATCGAACGGCATGAGCGGCGGCAGCGGGTCGAGAAGCTTCACCCAGTAGTCGAGGTTCTTCTCCGCCTCAGGCTGCTCCGCCGCGACGCGGGCGAGCACCTGTGCCGTGGAGATGACCGAGCCACGCTCCGACTTGGTGCCGAAGTAGCCGGCGAGCAGGTCCTCCATGATCTTGATGTTGGACCAGCCATCCGTCACCGCATGGTGGGCACGCATGATCACCGCATCACCGCGATCGCCGCCCAGATGCACGAGGCGGACCTGGATCGCCGGGCCCGTCGTCAGGTCATAGGGCTCGTACGCGAAGGCATCCGCCAGCGTCGGCACCGTCTCATCGGGAATATCGCTCCCGTCGACGATCTCGAGGCCCTCGGCACGATCCGCATCCACCAGCGCCTGCCACTCACCATCCTCCAACCTGAAGCGGGTGCGCATGGCGTCGTGCTTCTGGATGAGCTGCTCGAAGGAGCGGGAGAGGCGTCCTTCATCCAGCGACGGACGCACCACGATGCCGAGGGAGACCATCCACCCTGCGCGCATCGTTTCGGTAGCGTCGGGCGACCGCATCGTGTCCAGCACACCCTTCTGCTCGGAGAAGAGGGGGAGGACCTCCGTGCCGCCGCCGGCACCTGCGAGCCGCTCCTCGGAGAGATCGGCAGGCGTGGCCTCGGCAGCCGTCGTGAGCCGGGTCGCGAGACGTTCGATCCCAGCCTCAGGCATGCCGGCACGCCGCGCGGTCTCCTGCGCGAGGGCCATGGCGTCGTCTGCCGAGAAGACATCGGCATCATAGGCCAGCGTCACCCGCCAGCCGCCGGCCGCCATCGGCCGCAGGACGAGGGTTGCGTCGTAGGCCGACAATGCCTCGACGCTCTCGGACACCGCCATGCCACCGGGGCTTTCGGCGGCAGGGGCGAGGCGCAGGCCGAACTGGGCGAGCGCCGTGATGCTCACCTGATCGAGACCCGCCTGCTCGCTGGCGAAGGCGCTGCCCAGCGCCGCGTGGCGCCGACCATGCGCAAGCTGCGCGACCACATCCCCGACCAGCGCGTCTTCCTCGGCGAGGTTGAGGACCATGGGGAAGCGGCACTCGAACGGACCGATCAGCCCCTCGGGCGCTGCGTTCGCCGGCGCCGGCATGGTAGTGTCGAGCACGAGGCTGGAGAAGCCGGTCTGCCGAGAGAGAGCACCAGCGAAGGCCTCCACCAGCGCGGCGATCTCCTCCTCGGGCGCGGCAGGTGTCGCAAGCTTCAGCTCCATTGCCAGGGCCTGCGAGGCGCCGCGGCCGAGCCCGAGACGCGGCGGCAGAAGGGCACGACGGCGATGCTCGATCGATACCGGGCGGAACCCGCCGGCGAGCGCAACGCGCCAGTGCGAGAGCGCCCTGAGATCTGCCGGGCGCGTCTCGTCGAACGCCCGTTCGGCCAAGGCTTCCGCCAGCGCTTCGGGAGCGTGCGAAGGCGTCTGCGCCTCGGACGTGCCGCCCGTGCACTCGAGCAGGATGGCATCGAGCACGGCTGCTGCCCCCGCGGGGTCGAGCAGAACCCGGTGCGCCTTCAGCCCGAGCATGCCCTCGCTCTCGGCGTAGAAGACCTGCACGAGAGTGCCCTCATCCACGGCCAAGGGCTCCGCCAGCGCGGCCTCCATCGACGCGATGCGGATGAGCTGCGGCGCTTCCCCGGCTTCCAAGGCCGGCGCGCTGCCCCCCGTCACCAGCCGGAGCGAGAGTGCCGGCTGGCGGGCAGAAACCGCCGCGAGCGCGGCATCGACGCTGGCCGCGTCGACCGCCGCCGGCAGCGCGATGCTGGCTGCGATCGACAACGCTGCCCGCCCGGCCGGGGTGGTGAGCGCCGCCTGCTCGGCCGCCAGAAGGTGCTGTTGCTCATGCGTCAGCGGCATCGTCGACGAGGTGGCCGCCTCCGCACCTGCCTGCACGCCCCCGGCGCTCGCGACGGCCTCGCTGGCCTCCGCAAGCTCGACCCGGCGCATGTCTTCCTCGACGAGATCGGCGAGAGCCGCTGCAAGACCCGAGACAGTGGGGCTCTGCAGGAAGGCGCTCACCGGCGCGGTGATCGCCAGCCCGCCCTCGACGCGGATCTTGAGCTCCATCGACGAAAGCGAGTCGAAACCAAGTTCCGCAAGCGGGGCTTCGCTCGGGATCTCCGAGGGGTCGATCCGCAGCACCTTGGCCGCCTCGTCGATCAGGAAGCGCTCCATCTGGCCCGCCCAGGCATCGCGCGGGAGAGCGGCGAGATCGGCACGGATGCGGGAGCGGCCCGCCGTGTCCTTGTGCGCGAGCTGCTCATAGCGCGGGGTTTCGTTGACCAGCGGGTTGCCGGCGCAGACCACCTCCCAGTCGATCCACGCGAAGGTGGTGACCGGCGCATCGAAACGCATGGAGGCACCGAGGGCGCCAAGCGCGGCCTCCACGGGCACCGGTGGCGTGCCGTTGCTCTCGAGGTAGCTGGCGAGCGCCTCGTTGCGGGCAACGAAGCCGGTACCGCCGAGGGCACCCCAGCAGATCGCCTGACCCGCGAGGCCGCGCTGGCGGCGCCAGTAGGCAAAGGCTTCGAGGAAGGCGTTGGCCGCCACGTAGTTGCCCTGACCCATGGAGCCCATGGTCGAGGCCGTCGACGAGAACATCACCAGATGCTCCGCCGGCAGACCGGCCTTCTCCAGCGCCACATGCAGGTTCCAGGCACCCTTGGTCTTCGGGCGAAGAACGCTCGTTACCTGCTCATCGTCGAGCTGGCCGAGGAACCCGTCCCGGATCACCGCCGCGCCATGGACGATGCCGGAAAGCGGATGCTCACCGGTGGCCAAGGCGCCAACCGCCTCGGTCACCGCCGCCTCGTCCTCGATATCGAGCTTGAGATGGGTGACCTTCGTGCCGCGCGCTTCGATGGCGGCAACGGCCGGCAACACATCCTCATCCGGCTTCCCGGAACGGGAAGCGAGCACCACGGCACCGGCACCTGCCTGCGACAGATAGTCCGCCACCGCGATGCCGAAGCCGCGGGAGCCGCCGGTGACGAGGTAGCTCCGGTCCGCCCGCACCGTGAACGGCGCATCGGGCGACAGGCGCGCCTCGACGGCCGCGTCCGGCACCGTGACGACCACTTTGCCGATATGCTTGGCCTGGCTCATGTACCGGAAGGCGTCGACCGTCTCGGTGATCGGGAACTCCGTGGCCGGGAGCGCGGTAAGCTCGCCCTCGGCGAACATGGCCACCACCTCGTTGGAGAGCCGCTGCAGCAGGTCCGGCCGTTCCACGCCCATCGCCGCAAGGTCGATGACCGAGAGCGACACATTGCGCCGCAGCGCCTTCATGCCGACGGCAGCGTTCGCGTAGACGTCGCGCTTGCCGATCTCGAGGAAGCGGCCGAAGGGCGCGAGGCAGTCGATGCCCTTGGTGATGTAGTCCCCGGGCAGGGAGTTCAGGACCACATCGACGCCCGCACCGCCCGTCCGCTCCATGATCTCGTCGGCGAAGTCGAGGCTGCGGGAGTTGAAGATGTGCTCGATACCCATCGCCTCGAGGTGATGGCGCTTGGAGGCCGAACAGGTGGCGAAGACCTCTGCCCCGGCGCGGCGCGCGAGCTGGATGGCGGCGATGCCGACACCGCCCGTGGCGGAGTGGATCAGCACCTTCTCGCCGGGCTGGAGACGCGCCACATGGTTCAGCGCGTAGTGCGCGGTGGAGAACGCCGAAGGCACCGTTGCAGCGTCCACCAGGCTCATATTGTCCGGCAGCTTGGTAAGGCCCATCGCGGGGTGCACGATCTGGCCCTGCAGGCAGCGCCGGCCCATGCCCATCACACGGTCCCCGGGCGCCACGCCGTCGACCCCCTCGCCGACGGCGATGACGGTACCGCCGAATTCGAGGCCAAGGTTGCGCCAGGCAGGCTCGCTCTCTGCTTCGCGCGGCAGCAGGCCGGTGGCCGCCATGATGTCGCGGAAGTTGAGACCCACCGCGCCGATGGCGACGACCGCCTCGCCGGGACCTGCCTGGGGCGCCGGGGTCTGTTCCAGCACGATGTCCTGGATGAGCCCCGGGTTCTCCATCGTCGCGAGGAACGTCGTGTCACCACCCGTCGGGCTGACCGACACACGGCGCATCGGGATGCTCCGCTGCTCCGGCGCCTCGAGGCGGAACGCGTAGAAGGTGTCGCCCTCCACGGCGAGTTCGCTCTCCGGGCTGCCGATGAGGATCAACCGCGCGACGCTGTCGAGGGTCGCATCGTCCTCGGCCCGGAGGTCGATCTGCGCGGCAGCGAGTGCCCGGTTCTCAGAGCCGATGGTGCGGAGGAGCGCGCCGATCGGGGCCTGGGCGAGACCGCGCGTGCTGAGCGTCGCGCCATCCCCCAGTTCGCGCGAGCCAGCGGTCAGCGTCCACATGCGCAACGGCGCCGCCGTCGCGCTCAGCGCGTCGATCTTCTGCCCGAGGGCGACGTTCAGCAGCACGTTGCGCTCGACGGCCGCCTGAAGCGCCTCGCCGCTGGTGTCGTCGGGCAGCTCGGGCGTGTCGAGCGCGAAGGCGGAGATCAGCGTCGCGGGCTCGCCTTCGACCAGCGCCAGCGTCTCGAGGCTCTCGGCGAGGGCCGCGGGGCTCTCCGGCACGGGCAACACGGACACATCCGCACCCCCTGCCCGCAGCCGCTCCGCCAGCGCGGCAGCGATGCCGCCGGCATCCGGGAGAACATGGATCTTTCCGGTGGGACGCGGGGGATCGGCCACGACATCGTCGAAACCGCCCTGTTGCGCGCGCTCAAGGTAGAAGCGCGGACCAGAAGCCGTGTTGCCGGCGCCGGCCTCCTGGGTGATCGGCTGTGCTTCGAAATGGTCGATCTGCAGCAGCGGACGGCCGTCTTCGTCCATCATCGTGAAGTCGACGCCATAGCGGTGCTTGGTGCTGAGGCGGCTCAGACGACCCTGGACGCGGAGCTTCGCCGGCAACTTGCCGAAGTAGCGCACGCGTTGGGCGCCGACGGGCAGATAGAGCGGATAGAAGGCGCTTTCATCGGCCTGCGACACATCGAGAGGCAGCTGGTTCGCGATGGCCACAAGCGGCGCCGTGCACTGCAGGCAGGCATCCCCAACCGCCGGGTGCGCGGCATGGCTCTCGAAATGGGTCGGCAGTTGGTCCTCGTGCATCTCCACATCGGCGAGCACCCGGTCGCTGTGGATCTGCACATGCCGGATGCCCTGGAAGAAGTGGCCGTATTGCAGGCCCTGGCGCGCGGTGAGGGCGTAGAACAGACGCGCGTCGAGCGGCTCGCAAACCGTCTCGGCGTCCTCGCCGATGTCCACCGGTTCAGGCTGGGCCACGTCCGGCTGGCTCAGGCGGCCACGGGCGCGCAGGATCCAGCCCGCCGGGCTGTCGCGCAGGTGGCTGTGGATGCTGATGACGCCGGTCTTCGGCTCGATCGTCGTCTCGAGGAGGATCGCATCTTCGTAGCCGATGAAGAGCGCTTCGGCGATCTCGAGGTCGCCGATCTCGATCGGACCCTCGCCGAAATAGTGCTGGCCAGCCCCGATCATCATGTCGATGTAGCCGGCGCCGGGGAACACCACGTCCTCGCCCACCGCATGGTCTTCGATCCAGGGATGGGACTTCAGCGAAATCTCGTTGCGCCAGAGCGGCGCGGCGCCCTGGTGGCGCTTGCCGAGCAGCGGATGGTCCGCCGGCTTGTTCAGCATCGCCTGCACCTCTTCCGAGGGCTCGTAGAGGCGCTGCAGATCCCAGGGGTAGCTCGGCAGATCGAGCATTTCGCTCGGACGGCCGGTGAAGGCGGTGAAATCCACATCGTGGCCAGCCGCGCTCAGCTGCGCGGCCGCGACGCCAATGGCGTGGAGCTCCGGCGTCCCCTGGACCAGCGAGGCGGCGTCGAGCACCGGCTCGCGGCGGTCCCCGCCGATGGCGCGGGTAAGGCCGGACAGCGTGCGGTGCGGGCCGATCTCGAGGAAGGTGCGCGCGCCCATGTCGAGGCAGGTCTCGATCCCGCGGCGGTAGTACACGGCACCGCGCAGGTTCTTCCACCAGTAGTCCTGGTCCAGGCAGGTCTCGGGCCGGGCCGAGACGGTGGAGACGAAGGGCGTATGCGGCGCCTTCCAGTCGAGCTCGCCCAGCGCATCG
>JBCBHB010000114.1:0-7532 GCA_038526025.1 Pseudomonadota bacterium | reverse complement strand
ACGGCCGCGCCGTTGCGTAGATCTCAGCGCCGCGCTGCAGCGCCTCTGGCAGCACCATGAGATCCTCGGTGTAGACCGGCTCGATCCAAGCGCGACGGACGCTGTCGCCCTCCATGAGGCGCTTGTCCGGGTAGGGGTTGTGGAGCGCCGTCACTGCGCGCCCTCCGTCATCGCAAGAACGCGCTCGGCGACCTCGGCGGCCACGCGTGCGCAGAACTCCTCGCCGGTGATATCGAGCGACGGGATGTCGACCCGATAGACGGTGCCGATGCTGCCCGAGCCACTGCTCATGCACACCTGCTGCACGGCCAAGAGCTGCGTCAGGCCGGACTGATCGATGGCGAGGCCCGCCTCGGCCTTGACGCCGTCGACAGCGCCCAGAGCGGCGGCGCGGGCGAAGCGCAGCGGATCGGGGGGCGCCACACAGCCGGAGAGAGCGAGCGCGCCCAAGAGGGCGGCCACGTGGATCTTCTTCATAGCGATGTCTCCTGATGTTTGGCTTAAAGCCGAAAGTGATCGGTCAGGCGTGAGGCGACGGCCTCGATTTCCTTTGCCGCCTCTTGAAGTTCGTTGGCCTCGCGGAGGCGCGCCTGTGCCTGCAGGCGGAGGCCGCCGGCAATGCGGCGAAGCTCGGTGGCGTCTTCGGGCTTCAGTGTTGCGATTGCTGCCTCAAGGCTCATGCCCGGGTCTCGCTGAACGCGTGCACTCGAACGCGGCGCCGGCTCTTGGCAGGCGGCTCCAGTGTCACGTCATGGCGATCTCGAAGGCCCCACGCCTCATGGTAGAGCGCAAGCCACTGCTTGGGCGGCTCGATCCGGGCGCGGATGCTGTTGCCCAGCTCGGTGTAGCCAGGGATGGAGCCGTTCGCGAGAATGCCAGGCGGCGCTGCGCTGGTGTGGTAGTGCCCCATCAGGATCAGATCGACCTCGCGACCCGCTGACGATTGCTGCAGCGCTACCTTGTTGCCGCCGCGGATGATCGGCAGCACCGGCCCGGCGAAGCCTTTCCCGCCGCCGGTGCCGATCCGGTCGCCATGCGTGACCATGATCCAGCGCCCAAACACGTTGATGAACGCGTCCGCGCCCTGGCTGAGATCGAAGGTGCACCGGTCGTCGTCGGTGAGCTTGTCGGCCACAAGGCGATAGATGAGCATGTCATAGGACATGGCGGCGATGCGCTTGAAGCGCGGTTTCTTCGTGGTTCGCCCGTGGTTGCCTGGCACGCCGATCGAGTGGACGGACCCATATTCATCGGCCATTTGCCTGATGCCGGCGACGCGGGTTTCAACCGCGAGCTGCACCGCTTCGTGGCTCGTCAGCTCGTTGGTCTCGCTTAGCTCTTCATGGATATCTCCGGCTATTTCATCGCCGGCCATCGTGTGGAGCACGCCGAGGCATTTCGTGTCTGCTGCCCACCGGCGGCCGATGATGCACGCCGCGTTGTAGTAGCGCCGCATGCGGTCCTGATAGATCGCGGCATTAAACTCGTTCAGGCCGTCGATCTCCCCCGGGCGGACCACCTCCCCCGCGTGGCCATCGCTGGTATGGGTGATCAGGATCGAGCGCCCCTCCTCGCCCGGCTCCGCTGTTTCCCACACGGGCGGGTCAGCATGCTTGCTGTCAAAGCCGGCCAGCTGCTCGACGATGTGGTTCAAATCATTGAGTTCATCCTGCGCGCGCCGGAGCTGCGAGCGCAGGAACTTTGCGTCAAAGCTGACCGCCGGGTTCGCAGCGGCGCGCTCATCAACGAAGTCCCGAAGCGACTTGCCCGCGGACAGCGCGTGCGACGCCTGCATCTCGACGCGGTAGATCGTGCGCTCGGACACGCCGAACTCGAGCCCGATGCGTGCGCGGCTCACGCCGTCCTGGCGAAGCTCGAGCAGGCGCTCGACACCTTCCACCGTGTCGAGCGCTGGCTTGCAGTCGTCGGTGCTAGCCATGACCGGTCAGCCGTCGATGCGAGGCAAGCGCTCGAATGAGCGCGGCACGCCGCCGAAGACGGGCGCCAGGGCCTCCGCTTCGCGCCGTGCCGGTGTCATGGGCTGGGCCTCGCGCTCCGCTTCTGTGCGGATGCCCGCGGCGCGGAGGTCGGCCACAGCACCCATCACAGCGGCGCGGGCTTCGCCCTCCGCCGCGGAGCCATATGGCGCCTCGCGCAGGCGCTCGTGCGCCGTCATGAGCGGGGCCAGGCGATCGAGAAGCATCTCGTATGCCGCCTCCATGTCCGGATCGGTCATTGCAGCGCCTCCCAGGCCACGAGGGTTTTCTTGATGCGATCCTCGAGGCCCAGCATGGCCGTGCCGTTCACGCGCCGTGTGGCTTCGGTCGCATCCTCCCGGAGGTCCGAGCCGCCCAAGTGCCGCCACACGTTCGCGCTGAAGAACTGCCCGGAGATGAGTGCCGAGACGTGATGCGTTCGGACGATCTCCGGGAAGCCCTCCAGATCAATGTCGAGCGCGCGGCCGGTTGCGCGGTAGTTGTCGCGCCCCGTGAGCTGAGGCCACCCGCCGCCCCGGTATCGCCAGCCATCACCGCTTGCCGGCGACCCGTTGCCGAGCTTGTCGGCATAGGCGATATTGGCGATCATCTCCTGGTTTGCCGCCTGGCCGGTGTGCCGGCCGTACCGACGGGCCGCGGCCTCGCCCGCCTCGCCACGGAACTTGCTGAAGATTCGAGGCAGCCGCGATGCGGAGTAGTTCATGCTCTCGCTGAGGCGCTTGAAGCCGCCGCTCTCATGAGCGCACTGGCCCATGAAGATCGCGGCGCGGTGAGGCGTGTTCACCCCGAAGCCTCTGAGGTGGCCACGCATGTCCTGCCAGGCTTCAATGGCGCCGCGAGGCGCGCCAAGAGCCCGAAGCGCGGAGACCTCACTCATCGCCCTCGCCCTTCTTGAGGTTCTTGTCCGCGACCGCGGCGATCACAGAGCCGAGGCTCGCCGAGCCGCTGCCGATAAGCGCGATCAGATCAGCGGTGCGGACGCTGGACCAATCCTTGACGAGGTCGGTCAGGACTTCCGTGCCGCCGGCAACGGCGACAAGAGACGCCATCGAAACGGCCTGCACCAGGTTGATGAGCACGGCCTTGAGCCGCGCCTTGAAAGGCGTGATGTCGAACATCCTGTGTCTCCATGATGAGAGAGCCCGGTCGCGGAATGCGCCGGGCGGGTCAGGGTAGGCACGTGATCGGTTAGTCAGGGGGTCAGAGGCCCGCTGACATCATCTGCAGCGCAAGGGCGAAGATCGCCGCCGATATCAGCGCGCTGCAGATATGCCGAAAGATTGGCCCTCGCATGAGATCACTCACCGTGCTCCATGAACCACCGAACGAAGGCGCGGATCGCCTCTGGTGGGTCGATGCCCAGGCTCTTCAGCGCGACCCAGACCGCGACGAAGGCGAAGAACCAGCCGCCGATCGTCTTCGCCTCGACCTTTGCGCGCTTCCAGAACCGATCTCGCCGGACGCCCTCGCGGATCCACGCACGGTCCTCCGCCGTGAGAGGCGGATCGTCGTCCTGATTTTCGATTTCCATCAACCACCCTCGCGCACACGAATTGTTCGGGCGTACTGATTGACGCCCTGAACATCCATCTGCCCCAGCTCCCGAATGAACCCGTAGATCGCGTGTCGAATGTCCCACGGGCGATTGCCTGTGGTGCGATCCGGGACGATGACAATGGGCCGAGCGGCTCCCGACGCCCGGTCCAGTGCCGCATTTAGCGTGTCGAACACGTCCACGTCAGTCGCGTTCGTCGCCTCCCATGTGACCACCATTTCGCGCAGCAGCTCGCGCCGGTAGGTGCTCACCTGGCCACCCTGCCCGATGACCTGTTGGGACCGGTCGATCGGCACAACCGAGAAGGGCATGCCGATGTTCTGCGTCGTGCTCAGCACCGGCGACAGGAACAGCCGGCCGATGTCGAGGTTCGTGCCGCCCGTCTGCTCGAGCAGCAGCCGCCAGTAGCGCGCCGTATAGCCCTGCGGGAGGACGTAGACCGCCTGCCCGCGCACCGCGTCGAAGCCATACTCCGCCTGCCCGATCGCGGAGCCCGTGAAGATGTCCGCGCCGCCGGGCGTAGTCCCGGCCAGAACCGAGAAGGTCGAGAAAGCAGTTGCGTCCGCGGCCAGGCCGGTCAGAAACAGCATCTCCGCCTCGACCGCCTCGCCGAGGTCGATATCGATCTGAGTGGCAAGGGCGGTCGCCCGGAACGCCGAGCCGCGCACGTGGTCGGTGCGCAGGTTCTCCGTCGGCATGGTCGTCACCGCGTTGGTTGCGGTCACGGTCGCGCCCGCGCGGTTCAGTAGGTCATTGAAGCCGATCGCCGCCTTACCCATCGCTGAGCACTCCCTCGATCCTGATGCCGAGCGTCGAGGCCGCGGTGTCTATGCCGGTCACGCGGAACGTCTGCCCGTCATAGCCCTCATCGGGCACGGTGACCGAGATCGTCTGGCCGAGCCGAGCCGCCAGGCCCTTGTGGTTGGCCGAGAAGGCCGCGCGCCGGATGGTGCCGCGGCCGAGGGCGAGCAGCACGTCACGCAGGCCGTCGGCGCCGGCCCTGGTGGCGAGAATGGTCGAGCGTCGCAGGGTCTTCGCCTCCGCGTGCTCTGTCACCGCCTGGTCGGCCGTCGACGTCTCCCATGTGGTTTCGAGCCGGTAGCGGTCCTCCGCGCTGACCGACGCCGCCACGTCGCCGTTGGGCGTGTAGTTGCGCGCGAACTCGACAGTCACCTGCCGCAGCGCCGGCCGCACATCCGCGGGGGCGCGCTGAAAGGCGAAGCTGTCCTCGACGATCTGGCCCTCGCTGAATTTGAGCGCGGGGACGTCGCCCGGCGCGCGGACGACGAACGCTTCAAGCAGACCATCGCGGCTATCGCCCCATGATCCTTCGGTCGCGAGCGCGGCCTCGTCGAGCACGTCCGCGGCGGTGCTGTTGTCATTGGCATCGAGATAGATGCCGCAAGGCCAGGGCGCCTCGCTGTCGACCGTGCGGAACGAGCCGAGGTTCATCTCGGCCTCCGTGAGCCGCGGCCCGTAGTATTTCGCGGCCACCCGCATCAGCGCGCCAGGCAGGTTTTCGTAGACGCCGCCGAACACGCCGCCTTGCACGTCGAGCGTGAGGGTCGCGCCGGGCTCGACTGCAAGGCGGCAGCGGCCCTCGGGCAAGCAGACGCCAAGCGTTCCGACCGGCAGCGTGGCCGCGCGCAGCTCTGCCGTCGTCGTGAAACTAGCGTCAATCGTGAGATCCACGCCGGCGATGCGTGCGCGCGTGACAGCGAAGATCGGCGCGCCATTCCCGTCCGCGTCGGTGTGGATGTCGTAGAGCAGCTCCCCGGGGATGACCGGCACCGGCTCAATGAAGAACACGTCGCCGAGACAGATCGGATAGCGCCGGCCCTGCAAATCGGGCGTGCCGTCGAGCCCGCCCGTGCCGCCGTAGGTCGCGGGTTGCATGGGCGTGTCGAGCCTGTAGCCGATGCCGCGGAGCGTGACCTCTACCTCTCCGGTGCGAGCGACGTCCCAATCTTCAGCGGTGCCCGCGAACACGGTGATCCCGTTCGCGAAATCCTCGCCGAACACGGCCCGGACCTCCACCCGCCGGCCGTCAAGCGCAAGCCGCGAGAAGAGGGTGCGCGGCGAGTAGGTGTTGGCCCCGATCTTCAGCGCCCGATCAACCAGCGAGAACCGGAGCGACGCCGAGCGGAAGCTCGAACGCCCGCCGTAGGTCGACCCGCCGGTGCGCCGGGACCACCGGATGGGCTCAAGCAAGCGGCCTTCAAAGCATGTCGACGCCGGGGTGTCGGTTGGCGCAGTGCAGAAACCGCGGTCTGCCAGGCGAATGGTAACTTCGCCGCCGGTGTCTTCGCTGAACGGCACGAGCGTAGCCGCGAAGCGCAGGTCCACGCTCGTCGCGTTGATGATGCCCTGATTTTCGAGCACCACCGGCAGGGCGGCGAGTGCGACTGCGGCAGCGGCAGTGCGCGGTGCGAACGTCATGGCCAGCCCGCCTTGATGTCGATTGCCCGAACAGCCGCGACCGTGCTCACGGCCGCATCGTTGACCGCGTCCACAAGATCCGCCTCTCGCTCCGCGCAGGCGAGCACATACGCCTCAACGGCAGACCGCATCGCGGTCGCGGTCGCCAGGTCGACGTCAATCCGCTCGCCGGTGCGGGTCACGATCTTCCGCGTCGCGAGCGGATTGGCGGTCAGAAACTCGACCACGCCGCGGATCTGCGTCTGCGACCGCTCGTCGGTCTGGATCAGCGAGCCGCCGAGCATCACGCCCGCAACGGTTCTGGCCGACCACTCGGCATTGATCTGCGCCACCCGCAGCGCCTTGGCCGCCGCAAGGTCGAGCCTGGCGAATGCGTCGAGCTGCGCCTGGAAGGCAGTTTCCTCCGCGGCCGAGAGCGTGACCGCGGCACCGGCCGAGCTGCGGTAGACCTGCGTCATGCGTTGTTGATCCCGTAGAGGCGGTAATAGCCGGTGAGCGTGCCGCCGTCGCCGTGCAGCACGCGAAGCGCGTTCACGTCGCTGTTGGTCAGCGCGCGACCGTAAGAGGCGACGCTCTGAGTGCTCGGCTCAGAGCGCGTTCCTTGGCTCGAGACGACTGACCGCGACGCCCCACCGGAGGCGCCGTCGTTCTGAATGGTGATCATGCTGCGCTGCTGCACCTCGCCCGCTGACGAGGCATCTTCCGCAAGAACCACTGCATTCGCAGTGCTGGATGACGTGTTGATCCGAATCCCGTCTCGGACGAGCGAAGGGTTTGCTTCAAACAGACCGAAGGTGGAGCCGCCGTCGCTGGACGCCTGAAGCTCGACGAATGTCGCGTTGCCGCCAGGCGTGGTCGTCTGCACCCGCAAGTCCAGCATGTAGCTCGAGAAGGTGCTTGCGAAGCCGGTCGTCAGATCCACCGCAGCCACGCCCGAGAAAGCTCCGCTGTCGAGCAACTGCCCAATGGTGCCCGCGATCACCTGGCCGCCCGAGCGAAGCGAGCCAGCAGGCACGGCCACAGTCCCTGCGCCCTGCTTCGGCTCCCCGAGGAAGGAAATGCCATCCCGCGCGAACTCGGCAATGGTCGTCATGACCGCGTCGACCAGAACAGCAATCTCGACGGCGCCGTCTTCAGTGCCCGGGGCGTCGCCAATGATCTTGCCGCGGATGCGCGCAAAGTCGAGCGCGTTGGCCCCGGCGAAGAGCAGCGCCACAAGCTCCGGGCTCAGACCGCTGGCGTCGCTCTTGCGCCACTGCCGATCGCCGATGTCGCCGCCGCGGGCGCGCGTCGTGCCGGGCGGCGTTTCGTCCTCAATGCGAAGGACGCCCTCCTCATCGGTGGCAGCGAAGACGCGCGTCTGATTGTCCGCGGTGGTCCCCGCGAAGTCGAGCCGAGCGCTGCCCCCGGTGCTGTCGTTGCGCGCGGTGCTGCGCACCGTGCCGGATGCCCGGCGAAGCGTCGGCGTGCCGCTGTCGAGCGTGATGGCGCAGCGGATCGTTTCGCTCTGCAGCACGTTCCCGTTGCTGTCGACGTCCTCG
>JBCBHB010000113.1:0-7560 GCA_038526025.1 Pseudomonadota bacterium | reverse complement strand
AACAGAAGCCCCCGCTTGTGAAGGGCATGTTCGTCCGCGTCGAACTCCAGGCGCCGCCGGTGACGAGTGTCATCCTGCTGCCGCGCGCCGCCATCCGGGACGGACGTGTTATGCTGGTCGGCTCCGACGACCGTCTCGCCTATGCCCGCGTGGCACCTGTCTTCTTCGCCGACGACATCGCCGTCCTTGCGCCTGAGGCGCTGCCGGCTGGGGCGCGCGTCATCACCAGCAATCTGTCGCCGGCAATCGACGGGCTCTTGCTCGCCCCCGAACGCGACCGTGCGGCCGAGGCGCACTTGGCCGCCGCTGCGGCCACGGGAGATGACCTGTGATCCGCTATTTCACCGAGCATCCGACCGCGGCAAACCTCGTCATGGCGCTGCTGATGGCCATCGGCATCGTCACCATGCCGCATCTGCTGCGCGAGACCTTCCCACGCGTGGCACCGCGTGACGTAGAGGTCACGATCGCCTATCCAGGTGCCGCGCCCGAGGAAGTGTCACGCGCCCTCTGCACCCGTGTGGAGACTGCGCTCGACGGTCTGCGCCAACTCGATGAGGTACGCTGCGACGCCCTCGCCAACCGGGCAGTGGCTGTCGCCGAGATGCGTCAGGGCGGCGATTTCGCCCGCTTCACCGCCGATATCGAGGCTGAGATCCGCGCCATCGAGGACCTTCCGGAAACGGCGGAGACGCCAGTCGTCCGCCAGCTTGGCCTGCTCGACATCGTTGCCGCGGTAGCAGTGACGACCGACGGGGCGCACGAGCTGACAGAGCTGCGTGCGCTGGCCGAGGACATCAAGGCGCGGATGCTGCGCTGGGGCGGCATCCCGCAGATCGAGGTGGCAGGCTTCGCGGACCCTGAGATCCGCATCGAGATTGACGAGGTCGCGGTCCGCGCGCTTGGCATCAGTCTCGAGGACATCACCCGCACCGTCGGGCGCCAGAACGTCGATTTGCCGCTCGGAGAGCTTGTTTCTCCCGACAGAACCAGCCTATTGCGCTTTAGCGACGAGCGCCGCACCGTCGACGCCTATCGCGATCTTGTCGTTGCCTCGAGCCCGGCGGGCGGCGAGGTCCGACTTGCCGACATAGCCCGCATCATCGAGACGGTGGACGACCGCGAGGTGGCCGCCGCGCTGAATGGCCGGCCGGCTGCAATCCTGCGGGTTACCAAGGCCGACACCGATGACACGCTTGAGGTGATGGCGCGGCTGCGCGCTTTCCTTGCCGACGAGCGCGTGCGCCTGCCCCCCGGCGTCGAGCTCACCATCACCGGCGAGGCCGCCAGCGTGCTCGACGACCGCCTTAGCATGCTGCTGCAAAACAGCATGCAGGGCCTCGCCCTCGTCTTCGCCGTCATGTGGCTGTTCTTCGGGCGGCGCCAGGCGTTCTGGATTGCCCTCGGCCTGCCGGTCTCGTTTCTTGGCGCGTTCGCGGCGATGACGGCACTTGGCTATTCGATCAACATGCTCACCCTCGTGGCGCTGCTGATCGTCATCGGCATCCTCATGGACGATGCCCTGGTGATCGCCGAGAACATCGAGAACAAGCGGGCGCAGGGTCTCGCGCCCCTCGACGCGGCCGTCAGCGGCACCCGCGAGGTGGCGCCAGGCGTCGTAGCGTCCTTCGTCACCACGGCCGCTGTGTTCGGTTCGCTTGCGTTCCTTGAGGGCGACCTTGGCGAAGTGCTCCGCGTCGTGCCGATTGTGATGCTGCTGGTGCTCGCTGTCTCGCTTGTCGAGGCGTTTCTGGTCCTGCCCGCACATCTGTCGCACGGCGCGCCCGCCACCCCTGACGCCCCGCGCCGGGCCGACCGCTGGCTCGGCTATGTGCGCCGACGACTTGTGGGGCCGGCGGTCCGGGCGGCCGTCGCCTGGCGATGGCTGACCCTGGGGATCTCGATCCTCGCCTTCACGGCCTCGCTCGCCGCTGTCATCAGTGGGACGCTCAAGTTCGAGGCATTCCCCGATCTCGAAGGCGACCAGATCGAGGCGCGCGTCGCCCTCCATGCAGGCGCGTCGATCGAGCAGACCGAGGCCGCGATGGCGCATGTCCTTGCGGGGCTCGAAAGGGTCGATGCCGCCCTGTCGCCGCTCAACCCAGAAGGCACACCACTGGTTCGCGATATCGTCGTCATCTTCGGCGAGAATGCCGATGTCGGGGGCACGGGCGCGCATCTCGCGACGGCCAGGGTAGACCTTCTCGGCGCGGAGACGCGGGGAACGAGCCTCGACGAGATCCTCGCTGCCTGGCGCGCCGAGACACGCCTCACGCCCATGATCCAGCGCCTGAGCCTGATCGAAGGCATCACCGGACCGGCTGGCCGGGCGATCGAGATCCGTCTGGTCCACGACGATATCACCACGCTGGGTGAGGCGTCGGCAGCGCTTCGCCACTGGCTTGCCCGCTATGCTGGGGTCCACAACATTGCCGACGACCTGCTCCCCGGCCGGCCGGAGCAGCGGATCACACTCGCCGAGGGAGCGGGTGCCCTTGGCCTGGACGCCCGCACCATCGCCGACCAGGTGCGCGCAGGCTTTCAGGGGGCGACGGCCGATGTCGTGCAACGCGGAGATGCAGGCTGGGATATCGAACTCGTCCTTGCGGCTGCCGACCGCATGAGCCTGGGCGATCTCGAGGATTTCCCAATCCTCACTTCAGCCGGCGTGCAGGTGCCGCTTGCCGCCGTCGCCGAGATCGAGGCAGGCGAGGGATACGCCGTGCTGCGCCGCATCGGCGCCCAACCCCGCGCGACCGTTACCGGCGATGTCGACACCGCCGTGGGCAATGCAGACGAGATCGTGCGCGACACGATGGCCCGCTTCCTGCCCGTCCTCCTCGAGCGACATCCCGAGCTGTCGACCGAGGTCCAGGGTCAGCACGCTGCGGCCGGGGAGACGCAGGCCTCCATGGTGTCGGGTCTCATCGTTGGCCTCATCGCCGTTTACGCCGTGCTGAGTTTGCAGCTTCGCAGTTACGTGGAGCCCTTGGTTGTGATGGTGCTCATCCCCTTCGCCCTGATCGGCGCCGTCGTCGGGCACCTCACGCTTGGAATCAACATCTCGATGCCCAGCATGCTCGGCTTCGCCTCGCTCGCAGGGATCGTCGTCAACGACTCGATCCTTCTGGTGCATGTGCTCAAGGCCGAACGAGCGCTGGGCCTCAGCGTGGCGGAGGCGGCACCGAAGGCCGCGATGGCGCGGTTTCGGGCCATCTTCCTGACATCGCTCACCACCGTCGTCGGTATGACGCCGCTGATGTTCGAAACAAGCCTCCAGGCCCAGCCGCTCGTCCCTATGGTGGTCTCGATCGCCTTCGGCCTGATCGCGACGACGCTTCTCATCCTGCTGGTCGTCCCAGCCTTCTACGCCGCCGTGGACGATCTCGGCCTTACGGCACCGTCTCGTCACGACAATGACACCCCACCGGTCGTGCCCATCCGGCGCCCGGTGTTGGCTGGGCCCTGAACGTCCGCCCCCCGACACGAGCGCACCAGCCAGGCGGTGACATCAGGTCTGCGATGGCCCTCGGTAAGGCTACACAGGCAGCGTGGGCACCGCAGTTCCTTGTGCGATCCGAGTCTTCCCCTCCCCACGTAGTCGATACGGCGTAAAGCAATCCTTCCACTTCGGGCTCGAAGCGGCGTTACGACTAGGCAGAGGAGCGGATCATGTCTGGACAGTTTCAACGTCGACTTCGTCGGATCTCGACGTACGAGCTCGCATCTGCGGAGCATGGCGGCTTTTCGCCCAACATGCCTGCGGTTTTGCCGTTGTCTCTGGTGGGCCGGGGAGACTTGTTTACCCACAGACGCATGGGGCGTCGCCTCTGAGGCGTGGGTGACCCGCGACTGGGACCTTGAGACGCCGCTTGGCGTCAGGATCTTGAGCCTCCGGCAGGCGGATCGCATGCCGCGCAGCGGTGTGCAGAGTGTGTGCCTCAGACGTAGCCGTCGGCTGCGTCCTCGGCGCGGGATGCGGCGTCTCGGTCGGCCGGGGTGCCGTAGCCGCCGCCGCCCGGCAGCACCATTCGGATGCGGGTGCCGGCGGGCAGGGTGCGGGTGATCTTGGGCTCGAGCGGGATCGGCTCGCCGTCCGGCCCCGTCGCCTCGAGGATGCCCGGCGCGCCCGGCGCACCGCCGGCGAGGCCGGGGGCGGGCATGCGCACGCGCTCATAGAGCCCGGAGAAAAGGAAGGGCTTGTCGGTCAGCACCTCGAAGGTCATGGCCTGGCCGAGACCGCCGCGGTACTGCCCGTCTCCCCCCGATCCCGAGGCCAGGCTCCGCTCGTGCACGAGCATGGGCGCGAGCGTTTCCATCACCTCCACGGGCACCCCGGCAATGCCGGAAGGGTAGGCGGTGGCCGAGAGGCCGTCCCGCTCCGCCATGGCGCCCACGCCGCCCGACGCGAACCATGTGTAGGAGAAGCTGCGGCCTGCCCGGTCCTCGCCCGCGATATGCGTGTCCCAGAGCCCGTCCGCGCCGGGGGCGGCGACCGCCTGCGGCAGGGCCTCCGACAGCGCGCCCATCACCACCGAGGGCAGGAAATGGCCGACGAGGTGGCGGCCGCCCACGGCGGCGGGGTGCTTTGCATTGAGAATGCTGCCCTCGGGCGCCTCGATGAGGACGGGCCGGAAGGCGCCTTCGTTGTTTGGCACCTCGGGGCTGATGGCGCATTTGACGCCGTAGGTGGCGTAGGCGCGGGTGTAGTTGAGGGCGACATTGACGCCGAGGGGCACCTGATCGGAGCTGCCGGCGAAGTCGAGCGTGATGGTGTCGCCCGCCACTGCGATGCGGAGGGCGAGGCGCACGGGGGCGTCGAACCCGTCGATCTCGAGGGCGTAGGCGTAGTCCCCATCCGGCAGCGCGCGGATGGCGTCGCGCATCGCCGCCTCGGAGCGGTCGATGATCGCGTTCGAGAGCGTCTCGATATCCTCGAGGCCGAATTCGTCGAGAAAGCCCATCAGCTGACGCGCGCCCAC
Source organism: Pseudomonadota bacterium (assembly GCA_038526025.1). GTDB lineage: Bacteria > Pseudomonadota > Alphaproteobacteria > Rhodobacterales > Rhodobacteraceae > Thermohalobaculum. Next base: position 2,578 of record JBCBHB010000113.1, on the reverse strand, counting down.
GGCGTTGCCGGCGATCTGGGAGTGGATATCGCCCAGCACCTCCTCCGGCGTGCGGCTGTTGGCGGCGATGATGTCGAGGATGGCCTGGTTCGTGACGCCCCCTTCGGCGAGCTTCATGAGCGGCAGATAGAGCCCTTCCTCATGGACCGAGCGACTGTCGGCCGAGAGGCCGCGCCCGCCGATGTCGAGCGCGTGGCAGCAGGAGGCGAAGAAGGCGATGCAGCGGCCACTGCGGAAGACGGGGGTGGCGATGGTGATGTCGTTGAGCTGGCTCGCGGTCATCCAGGGGTCGTTAGTGACGAGGATGTCGCCCTCGGCCAGGGTCTCGACGGGGAAGCGGGCGAGGAAATGGGTCATGCCCGTGGCCATGGAGTTGATATGGCCTGGCGTGCCGGTGACGGCCTGGGCGACCATGCGGCCGCGGCGATCGAAGACCCCGGCGGAGAGGTCCCCCGCCTCGCGCACGATGGAGGTGAAGGAGGCGCGCATGAGGGCGGCGGCCTGCTCGTTCACGGCGGCGATGAGGCGCTGCCAGAGGATGTCGAGGGTGATCTGGTCCATGGCTTGCCTTCGCTTTCCGATAGGTTCTGGCTAGTGTGCGGGGCCACGCTTGTCCACGTGGCGATGCGCGGCGAGGGCGGCTGGTCCGGGCGCCGCGGCCGCTACCGGATCCCGTGGCCGGCGGTGCGCCCGCGGCGGCCAGCCGGCCCTTTCGCGCGGTGGCCCGTCGGCCGCGCCTCCAAGGTGCTCTGGTGGCGCTCAGACGGTGGGGGTGGCCACGAGATTGCCGGCCCCATCAACCGCGATGCTGGCGGGGCTGGCGACGACCACGGTGGACTCGCGCTCCTCGATAATGGCGGGGCCTTCGATGACGCTGCCCGGCGCCAGCGCGTAGCGATCATGCACGGGGAGCGCCACGCGGCGCCCGCCCGTGCCGCCGCTTCGATCGGCCACCCAGGCCATACGGCTGCCCTTGAGCGAGGCGCGGACGCCGGCCGCCGGCGGGGGCGCGAGCGCCAGCGGGGGTTTCGGGCCCGAGACGCGCAGGCGCCAGCTCACCAGCTCGATGGCGGCGTTGGGCACCGTGTGGCCGTAGAGCGCGGCGTAAGCCGTTTCGAAAGCGCGGCTGAGCGGGCCGGCCATGGCGGCGTCGAGCGGCCCTTCGGGTACAGGCACGCGGATCTCGTAGCCCTGGCGGGCATAGCGCATATCGGCCACGCGGTCGGTGGAGGGGGCGCCGCCGCGGAGGCTGGGGGCGAGGGCAGCAGCGCCCTCTGCCGCCATCTCGTCCGTCAGCCGCGCTGCGGCCGCCCAGTCGAGCGCATCGAGCCTTGCGGGTTGGGAGCGCACGAAGTCGAGGCTGAGGGGGGCTGCGAGAAAGCCAACCGCGGACATGACTCCCGCGCCCCAGGGGTAGACCACGGCCGGGCTGCCGAGAATTCGTGCCACACCCCAGGCATGGACCGGCCCGGCGCCGCCAAAGGCGAAGAGGGGCAGGCGGGCCGCGTCCATCCCGCGTTCGAGCGCGTGGAGCCGGGCTGCGGCCGCCATGGCCTCGTTGGCCATCCGGTGCACCGCGGCGGCAGCCCCGAGAGCGTCGAGGCCAAGCGCCGCGCCAAGGCCTTCCTCCAACGCGCGCGCTGCCGCCGCTTCGTCGAGCGCCATCTCGCCGCCCGCAAAGAAGGTGGGGTCGAGATAGCCGAGGAGAAGGTCGGCATCCGTCACCGTGGGCGCCGTGCCGCCTTTGCCGTAACAGGCGGGGCCTGGCACGGCGCCCGCGCTCTCGGGGCCGACGCGGAGCCTTCCGAGGCTGTCGACACCGGCGATGGAGCCGCCGCCCGTGCCGATCTCGATCATCTCGATCACAGGCGTCTTCACCGGCAGGCCGGAGCCCTTCTTGAAACGGTAGCGGCGGTCCACCTCGAAATCGGGTGCGATGAGCGGTTGGCGCTCGCGGATCACGCAGGCCTTCGCCGTGGTCCCGCCCATGTCGAAGCTCAGAAGATCGTCACGGCCCGAGGCCTCGGCGAAATGCGCAGCGGCGAGCGCACCGGCGGCGGGGCCGCTCTCGACGAGCCGCACGGGCAGGCGCGCGGCCAGCGACGCGTCCACCAGCCCGCCGTTCGACTGCATGACGTAGAGCGGGCCCTCGATCCCCACCTCCCCGCGCAACCGCGCCTCGAGCCGGCCGAGATACCGCTCCGCGATCCGGCGCACATAAACATTGGCAAGGACCGTCGAGGTCCGGTCGTATTCGCGGATTTCAGGGGCCACTTCATGGGAGAGCGAGACGGCGAGCCCCGGCGCCTCCTCAGCCAGAATGGCGCCCATGCGCGCCTCATGGGCTGGGTTGGCATAGGCATGGAGAAACGAGACGGCCACGGCCTCCGTCCCGTCCGCCGCCAGGCGCCGCGCCAGCGCCCTCGCCGCATCCTCGTCGAGCGGGGTGCGCACGCCGCCATCGGCGGTCACCCGCTCCGCCACCTCGTGCCGCCGGCGCCGCGGGGCGATGGGCGCCGGGCGCTCCATCTTGAGGTCGTACATGTCGTAGCGGTGCTCTCGCCCGATCTCGACGGCA
>JBCBHB010000112.1:0-7561 GCA_038526025.1 Pseudomonadota bacterium | reverse complement strand
TCGTCCGCCTCGATCTCCTTCAGGAGCACCATGCGCACATCCGGCAGGCCCGTCGTATCGGTGCCTGGGCCAGCGCCCAGTCCCGCCCGCTCGAGAGCCGCGGGCGGCTGATGCGGGAGGTCGCGGCCGTGGCGGCGCGCTACCCGATGAACCCGCCGCGCCCGCCGCACTGGGGCGGCTTCCGGATCCGTCCGGTGCAGATGGAGTTCTGGGCGGACGGCCAGTTCCGCCTGCACGACCGCTTCCGCTGGACCCGCGATGCCGCTGGCGAGGGCCTTTGGCAGGTGGCGCGTCTCAACCCCTGATCGCATACCGGTGGTGGGCCCGGTCATGGCCCGCCACCTCCCTCGCCACCTGCCCCGCCCGACCACCCGCCCACTCACCCATCGGCGGCGGGCTATGACCGGACGGGCCCGCCCTGTCTTGCGGCCGATCACGCGCCCGTGATCGGCCGTGATAAGCCCTCCCAGAACCAAACGACGCCCCCCTGCGCACTCAGGGCCAAGGCGCGTTGGCCCTTCGCTTCGCTGCGCGCCCGATCAGGGCCGCCCGTTCACCCCATGGGCGGCGGCACGACAGCAACAGGGATCGCATCAGCATGTCGCAGTTCTTCACCGTCGACCTCCCCCTTTCCGAGACGCAGGAGGCGGGGCCTAACGTCCCCGTCGATACCGCCGCCGCGGGCAGCGCCAGCATCGCCTACGACCCCGCCACCGGGCTCGTCACCGTCGAGGGCAGCTTCGAGAACCTCGCCGGCCCGCTCTTCCCGGTCGGCGGCGCGGACAGCACCGGCTTCGAGCAGACGGCCGTGCACATTCACCTCGCCGGCGTCGGGCGCAACGGCCCCATCGCCTTCAACCTCGGCGTCACCGACAACGGCGACGGTTCGGGCACCTTCCAGCGCAGCTTCGAGGTGACGCCCGAGCAGGCCGAAGTGTTTGCCGCCGGTGGCTACTACATCAACCTCCACACCACCGCGAACCCGACAGGGGAGCTGCGCGGGCAGCTCGATGTCGATAGCGGCCAGTTCGACATCGTCGACGCCTCGAACCCGCTCAGCGAGGATCAGGAGGTGGTCGAGACCCCCATCCCGGACGGGCCCGCCACCGGCAACACCGAGGTCTTTTTCGACAGCCTCACCAACACGCTAGTGGTCACCGGCACCTTCTCCGGCCTCTCGGCGGACCTCCTGCCGGTGGGCGGGGACGACGCCTTCGGCAACCCCGAGAGCGCCATCCACCTGCACAACGGCCTCGCCGGTCAGAACGGCCCCATCGTCCGCAACCTCACCGTCACGGATAACGGAGACGGCTCGGGCAGCTTCGAGGGGCGCTTCGTGCTCTCGGACGAAGAGGTGGCGGACCTCCGGGCCGACGCGATCTACGTCAACCTCCATACCACCGCGAACCCCACGGGCGAGATCCGCGGCCAACTCACGCTCGAGCAGGATGTGGTCGACACCGTGACCCGCGGCCTCGAGATGAGCGAGGGGCAGGAGGTGGCCGAGGCGCCGATCATCGACGGTCCCGCCACCGGCAGCATCGATGCGTTCCTCGACGCCCAGGCGATGGAGATCGAGGTCACCGGCACCTTCTCGGGCCTTTCCTCGCCGCTCCTGCCCGTTGGCGGAGAGGACGCGGCGGGCAACCCGGAAAGCGCCATCCATATCCATTCCGCCCCGGCCGGGCAGAATGGCCCGATCTTCCGAAACCTCACGGTCACCGACAATGGGGACGGCTCCGGCAGCTTCACCGGCCGCTTCGCGGTGACGGCGGCGGAGGCCCGCGCCTTCGCGGCGGACCAGTTCTACGTGAACCTTCATACTGAGGGTAATCCATCGGGCGAGCTCCGCGGTCAGATCGACCTCGACAGCGGGCGCTTCGACGACGTGACGCGGGGCATTCCCATCGAGGAGGCGCAGGAGGTGACCGAGGTCCCCGTCGTCGATACCGCCTCGACCGGCAGCTTCGACGTGACCTTCGACAGCGCGACCAACCGCATCACGGTCGACGGCACTTTCGAGAACCTCACGAGCCCGCTCAACCCCGTCGGCGGCGAGGACGGGTTCGGCAACCCCGAGAGCGCCGTGCATGTCCACTTCGCGCCCGCGGGCGAGAACGGCCCGATCCTCTTCAACCTCGCGGTGACGGATAATGGCGACGGCTCGGGCAGCTTCTCCGGCAGCATCGTGGTGACGGACGAGCAGCGCGCCGAGTTCGATGCGGGCAACTACTACGTGAACCTGCACACGGAGGCGAACCCGTCCGGCGAGCTTCGGGGCCAACTCGTCCTCTCCTCGGATATCGACGACGATACGGTGCTGCGTGAGGAGATCGCGGGCACGCTCGGCGACGATGCGGAGATCGCCGGTACTGCCGGCAACGATGCGATCCGCGCGCTCACCGGCGACGACACGATCCTGGCGAGCGCCGGGAACGACCTCGTCGACGGCGGCGACGGGCTCGACACGATGGTGTTTGGCGACGTGGCCTCGACCGATCTGGAAGTCGCGATCGATCCGGCAGGCGAGAGCGCGATCGCCACGCCTGAAGGTGAGATCACCGCCGTCAATCTCGAGGTGCTCTCGCTTTCGGACGGGGATCTCCGGCTCGACGTCGGGCAGGGCGAAACCGCCGGCGCCGTCTCGCGCCTCTACACTGGCGTGCTCGGCCGCGAGGGCGATGCCGAAGGTCTCGCCTTCTGGATCGGCGAAGTTGATGACGGGCTTTCGCTAACGGACCTCGCCGCCGCCTTCGCGAACAGCGACGAGTTCGCATCCCAGGGCGGGGCGGATAGCGACGCGGCCTTCCTCGACGCGCTCTACCAGAACCTGCGCGGCGGGCCGGGCGACGAAGAGGGCCTCGCCTTCTGGACCGAGCAGTTGCAGACCGCCAACCGCCGCGTCGAGATCGTGCTCGCCTTCGCCGAGAGCGACGAGGCCGTGGCCAACAACGCCGACCTGCTCGACGAGGGCGTCTTCCTCGGCTGAGCCCATCGCCGCTCCCCGGCGCTGCAAGGCGTCGGGGGGGGCAACCCGCAATCGGCCATGGCGGTCGCGGGCGCGATGTGGTCAAGCTTGGCAGGCACCGGGTGCGGTGCAGGCCACGCGGGATCGGCGCCATGAGCGATCAGGAAAAACCGGCGGACACACGGCGCACGCTGCTGCTAACGGGGGCGAGTCGGGGCATCGGGCACGCCACGGTCAAGCGCTTCTCCTCCGCCGGCTGGCGCGTGATCTCCTGCTCCCGCCAGCCCTTTCCGGAGGACTGCCCATGGGAGGCGGGGGAGGAGGACCATATCCAGGTTGACCTCTCCGACCCGCATTCGACCATCGAGGCGGTGGAGGAGATCCGCCGCCGCCTGCCCGGCGGCCGGCTCGACGCGTTGGTGAACAATGCCGGCATCTCGCCCAAGGGGCCCGAGGGCGAGCGGCTGAACACCATCGACACGGACCTGCGGGACTGGGGACGGGTCTTCCACGTCAACTTCTTCTCGAGCGTGGTGCTGGCCCGCGGCCTCTTCGACGAGCTGAAGGCCGCCAAGGGCGCCATCGTCAACGTCACCTCCATCGCGGGCGCCCGAGTTCATCCCTTCGCGGGCGCTGCCTATGCCACCTCGAAGGCGGCGCTGGCCGCGCTCACCCGTGAGATGGCGCATGACTACGGGCCCCACGGCATCCGCGTGAACGCCATCGCGCCGGGTGAGATCGAAACCGCGATCCTCAGCCCGGGCACGGACAAGCTGGCCGAAAGCCTGCCCCTCCGCCGCCTCGGCAAACCCGAGGAAGTGGCCCGCACCATCTACTACCTCTGCACCCCCGAAAGCTCTTACGTCACCGGCGTCGAAATCGAAATCAACGGCGGCCAACACGTGTGAACACCCTTGGCTGTCTGTCGCCCGGGTTGCGCTTTCGACTCACCTTGCGCCCATGCACCCGCCCGTTGCGCATCCCGCGTGGGCAGCGTGCGCGCAAGCCGCTACGCTGACGCCAACGCAGCCGGGAGGACGCCATGATCGATCTCTATACCTGGAGCACGCCGAACGGGCGGAAGGTCTCGATCCTGCTCGAGGAGCTGGGGCTGGCCTACGAGGCGCATGCCATCAACATCTCGAAGGACGAGCAGTTCGCGCCGGCCTTTCTGGCCATCAGCCCCAACAACAAGATCCCCGCCATCGTCGACCGCGATACGGGGCAGAGCCTGATGGAATCGGGCGCGATCATGCTCTACCTTGCTGAGAAGACAGGGAAATTCGGTGGCGATGCCAGCTCGCGCTGGACCGTTGCGGAGTGGCTGATGTGGCAGATGGGCGGCCTCGGCCCCATGGCCGGCCAGGCGCATCACTTCCTGCATTTCAACCCCGGCAAGGCCGCCTATGCCGAGGAGCGCTACGGCAAGGAGACCCAGCGGCTCTACGGCGTGCTCGACCGCCGGCTGGCGGGGCGGGACTTCATCGCGGGCGACTACTCCATCGCAGACATGGCGACCTGGCCCTGGGTCAGCCGGTTCGAATGGCAGCAGATCGACCTCAACGCCTTCCCCAACGTGCGGGACTGGTACCTGCGGATCGCGGACCGTCCGGCCGTGCAGAAGGGCTACAGCGTGCCCGTACCCGGCGGCATTCCCCGCCCATGACGACGACCATGGCCCGGGCGATCCTGCTCCTGTCGCTTACCCTGCAGGGCTGCGTTGCCTACACGGTCGTCGATACCGCCGTGAGCGTAACGGCAACGGTTGTGGAGACGACGGTGGATGTCGGCGCCGCGGTGGTAACGGCCCCGGTGCGCGCCTTCTCGAGCGACGACGATGACGACGACGACGAGGCGCCGTCAGAGGACTGAGAAGTCCTTGCGATCGACCATCTCCGCGGCGACGCCGACCGTGAAGAGCGCCCGCGCCTCGCGCAGGGCAGAGAGCATCTGCCGGGCGGCGGTGACGCTCAGGTCATCGGTCCGAAGCGTGCCATCCCTCAGCGCAGCGAGTTGGCCTGCCGCATCGGCCGGCGCGGCCTCGATGGCGAGGGCGAAGGCATAGGCCAGCGTATCGGTCGCAACGGGCGCCGTGCCCAGAAGCTTCTCGTGCCGCGCGGCGCGCTGAAGGAGGGAGAGATGACGGAGCCGGGTTCGCGGAGCGGGCGCACTGTGCCTGACGCGTACTGCGGCCGGCTTCACCTCGGCGACACTCGCTGTTCCCGCTCTCTCCACCATCATCTCGCTCCACCCCACATCCCTCCAAATGAAGTGGCCCAATGCGTGCAGCGCGGTGTGCCGGGCGGCACACATACCACCGGTTTCTCGCCGGTGGCCGTGATTTCTTTCACCGAGTGTTAAGGGTCGGACTGGCTACGCGGTGGGTTCCGCAGCGGCAGGTCGGCTCTGGAGGGGCGTGAGCCGCAGGCGCGTGATCTGGTGCCTCTCGCGCGCAATCACCTCGAAACGCAGCCCATGGAAGGCGAAGATCTGCCCCTCGGTGGGGATAGCCTGCGCTTCATGGATGAGGAGCCCCGCGATGGTGGTGGCTTCCTCTGATGGAAGATCCCAATCGAACGCGCGGTTCACGTCGCGGATCGTCATCGACCCCTCGACCATCACGGAGCCATCCGCCTCGCGCCGGAAGCTCTCGGCCTCGATGTCGTGCTCGTCCGTGATCTCGCCCACGATCTCCTCGAGAATGTCCTCGAGCGTGACGAGGCCCTGGAGCGAGCCGTACTCGTCTACCACCAGGGCGAAATGGCTGCGGCGCTTCAGAAAGGCGCGGAGCTGGTCCTCGAGCGGGCGCGTGTCCGGCACGAACCAGGGCTTCATGGCGACGCCCATCACGTCGAGACCCTTCAGCGCCTCGGCAAAACCGCCCTTCAGCGCCTCACCGTTCTCGCGGTCGCTCACGCTGTCGAGCTCGCGCTGTACGGCGCGCAGCAGGTCCTTCGCGTGGAGCACGCCGATGATGTTCTCCGGCTCGCCGCGCCAGAGGGGGATGCGCGTATGGGCGGAGGCCAGGCAGAAGGCCACGATGGTCTCGGGCGGCTCATCGGCCGAGATGCTCTCGATGTCCCGGCGGTGGCGCATGATCTCCGCCACCTCGCGCTCGCGCAGATCGAGCGCGGCGATCAGCCGGTCCCGGTCGTCCTTGTCCACCGAGCCTTCGGAGGCGTGCATCGCAATGGCGCCGCGCAGCCGGTCGTAAGGTGCCAGCGCATGCGCGTCCGGGTCGACGTTGAGGCCCAGGAAGCGGAAGGCGGACTGCACGAAGAAGCTGATGGTGCCAACGATCGGCGCGAAGAGCTTCACGCAGAGCGCGATCGCAGGCGCCACGCGGACGCTCATCCGGTCCGGGTTGTTGATGGCGTAGGTTTTGGGTGCGATCTCGGCAACGACGGTCACGAGGATCGTCATCATCAAGGTTGCCGTCGCCACACCCCCTTCACCCAGCAGCGCGATGAAGAACGTCGTGGCAAGCGACGTTGCCAGCACGTTGACGAGGTTGTTGCCGAGCAGGATCGACCCGATCAGCCGCTCGTTGTCCTCGGTCAGCGACATCGCGGTGCGCGCGCCTTTGGAGCCCTTCTGGGAGAGATGGTGGATCGTTGCCCTGTCGACGGCGGTGAGGGCGGTCTCGCTGCCGGAGAAGAAGGCTGAACAGCAGAGAAGAACGAGAATGACTGCGGCGGTCCACCAGAGGGTGGGGTCCATGGGGAGGGTCTCCAGACTATTGCGCTGCTTGGGGTTATGGGAGCCGCAGCGGCAACGGGCAAGGGAGCGTTGGCGGCTGAGATGGTTTGCACGCCCTGCCTCGCTGCTTCAGCCGCGCTACGAACCCTCCGGTGCAGGGCGGTTCAGTCCTGCCCGCTCTGCGCGAGGGGGTGGCGCTCGAAGACCAACGCCTTCATGCGGGCGTCGAGCACGTGGGTGTAGATCTCGGTGGTCGCGATATCGGCGTGGCCAAGGAGCACCTGGATGATGCGCAGATCGGCCCCGCCCTCGAGCAGGTGGCTGGCGAAGGCGTGGCGCAGCGTGTGCGGCGAGACCGTTGCCGGGTCGAGCCCCGCCGCGGCGGCAATGCTCTTCACGATCTCCCACGCGCGCAGCCGGCTGAGATGGCCGGCCTGCCCGCGGGCGGGGAAGAGCCAGGGGGAGGGTTTGCCATCCGCGCCCGACGGGCGGCGCTCGCTCCAGGCGCGCAGCACGCCGCGGGCCGGCGCGGTGAGCGGGACACGCCGTTCCCGGCCGCCCTTGCCGCGCACCAGCAGGCTCTCCGGTGCACGGATCGCCGGCTCGGCGGGGAGCGACACCAGCTCCGTCACCCGCAGCCCCGTTGCGTAGAGCAGCTCGAGCATCGCGTGATCGCGCAGGCTGGTCACCGCCTTCGCGCTCTCGGGCTTGGCCGTGGCGGCGCGTCTCGCCGCCTCCGCCAGCATGGCCGCAGCGTCCTGCGCACCGAGGTAATGGGGCACGGCACGTGGACGGCTCGGTCCTGCAAGGCGCGCCGCCGGGTCATCCTCGCGCCAGCCCTCGCCGAGCGCGAAGCGGCAGAAGCGGCGGATCGCGGAGAGCCGGCGCGCCCGC
>JBCBHB010000111.1:0-7576 GCA_038526025.1 Pseudomonadota bacterium | reverse complement strand
GCCAGTTCTCCGCCTCAGCTTTCCGGTGGCCCCGGCACCGGCAAGGAAGTGGCAGCCCGGTACATCCACCACCATTCCGAGCGCGTCGACAGCCCGTTCGTGGTGGTGAATGCCGCGAGCGTCGAGGCAGACCGGATGGAGGAACTGCTCTTCGGCCGGGTGCGGACGGGCGGCGGCGTGCAGCCGGGGCTGTTCGAGAAGGCTCATGGCGGCACGCTCTTCATCGATGAAGTGGGCGATATGCCTTACGGCACGCAGTCGAAAATCCTGCGGGTGCTCGTGGACCAGGCCTTCACGCGGCTGGGGGACAGCGCGACGGTACGGGTGGATGTGCGGGTGATCTCCGCCACGAACCGGGACCTTCAGGCCGAGATCGGCGCCGGGCGGTTCCGCGAGGACCTCTACCACCGGCTGAACGTGATGCCGATCGAGGTGCCGAGCCTCGACCGGCGGCGGGACGATATCCCGGAGCTTGCCAACCATTTCCTCGACCGTTTCGCCCGGGAACAGGGGCTGGTGCGTCGGGTGCTCTCGGACGGCGCGCTGGCCGCACTCCAGACGCGGAGCTGGCCCGGCAATGTGCGCCAGCTGCGCAACATGATGGAGCAGGTCCTGATCCTCGGTTGCGACAGCCGCACGATTGAGGCGGAGGAGCTTCCGGGCTCGGGCGGTGATCCCGCGGAGGCCGGCCTTGGCGGGCTGCTGGCGGCGGTTGCGTCGCTGCCGCTGCGCGAGGCGCGGGAGCTTTTCGAGCGCGAGTACCTGGTGGCACAGATCAATCGCTTCGGCGGCAACATCTCCAAGACCGCGAGCTTTGTGGGCATGGAGCGCTCGGCCCTCCATCGCAAGCTGAAGATGCTGGGCGTCAGCACCACCTCGCGCGGCGGCGTGCGCGTGGCGGTGAGCGACGGGGTCGAAGAGGAGTTGCTCGAGGAGTGAGGCCGCGACCCGGCCCTGCCTTTGCCTTGCGAGCGCCCAACCTCGCCGCTAGCAGGGGGCTGCGCGATGCTGCGGCTGGCTGAGGGGGACTGATCGATGCGCTGGGCCATTCTCGGCACAGGCGGCGTCTCACGCCGCTTCGTCCTCGGGCTCCGCGCGTTGCCGGAGCACACGGCGGTTGTGGCCGCTTCGCGCAAGCCGGAGAACGCCCAGCGCTTCGCTCAGGCCTTCGGGTGCGCGGCGGCTGAGAGCTTCGAGGCGGCGATCGGACGCGGGGATGTGGACGCGGTCTACATCGCGACGCCGCCCGCCAGCCACGAGGCCCTTGCGCTGGCCGCGATATCCGCTGGAAAGCCCTGTCTGGTGGAGAAGCCTCTCGCTGCCGATGCGGCATCGGCCGAGCGCATCGCGGCGGCGGCGCGCGGGGCAGGGGTGTTCTGCATGGAAGCGCTATGGACCCGCTTTCTGCCCATGATGGACCGTATCCGGGCGCTGCTGGCGGAGGAGCGGCTGGGGACACTTCACACCTTCGACGGCGCGTTTCACGGCGCGGCGCTGCCTGGTGGGCGCGCGAGCCTGTTCGACCCCGAACGGGGTGGGGGCGCGCTGCTGCATCGTGGTGTCTATCCGCTGTCGCTCGCCCGGCACTTCCTCGGCCCGGTTGTCGAGATGACGGCGGCTGGCCGGATGGGTGACACCGGTGTCGACGAAGAGGCGGCCCTTCTCCTCCGTCACCAGAGCGGCGCTGTGAGCACATTGCGCGCGAGCATCCGGACGGACGGGCCGAGCAGTTTCGTTCTGAACGGGACCGGGGCGAGCCTGATGGTGGATGCGCCGATCTGGCGACCTTCGGGTGGCGGCCTTGTGGCCGCCCGCCCCGTTGCGGACAGCATGGCGGGCGGTGGACGGCTGGAGGCGCTGAGAGAGAGCGGGCTCGTGCATGGCTTGAAGCAGCGTGCAGGTCCGATGCTCGCGCTGCTGCGGCGGCTTCGAGGAAAGGGGCCGCAGCGTATAACGGCTCCCTATGCCGGCAACGGATACCACTACCAGGCTGCCGCTCTCGCGGCGGGTGTGCGTGAGGGGCGGGTGGAGAGCCCCATCATGCCGCTCGACGAAAGTGTGGAGATCATGGCGCTGGTGGACCGCGCCCGCGCGGTTATCGCAAGCCATGGGAGCAGCGCATGAAGATCGGCATCGTTGGCTGCGGTTACGTGTTCGATCTCTACATGGCCACGATGGCGCGGCATCCGATCCTCGAGATCGCCGGTGTTCACGACATCAACCCGGCTCGGGTGGAGGCGGTCACGCGTCACTACGGGCTGAAGGCCTATGCGGGGCTCGACGCAATGCTGGCCGATCAGGAGATCGGTATCGTCGTGGTGCTCACCGGGCCGGGCGCGCATTTCGCGGTGTCGAAAGCTGCACTGGAGGCGGGCAAGCATGTGTATTGCGAGAAGCCGCTGACGCCCACGCTTGAGGAGGCCGATGCGCTGTTCGCCATCGCGGAGGCCCGAGGTTTGCACCTCTCCTGCGCCCCGTCGAACGTGCTGGGCCACAGCGTGCAGACCCTCTGGAAAGCGGTGCGGGACGGGACGGTGGGCAAGCCCCGGCTGGTCTATGCCGAGTTCGACGACAACCCGGTCTACCTCATGCGGCCGGATACCTGGGTGAGCGCCAGCGGCGCGCCCTGGCCCTATATCCACGAGTACGAGACCGGCTGCACCTACGAGCATGCGGGTTACCATCTGAGCTGGATGTGCGCGATTTTCGGGCCGGTGCGATCCCTGACGGCTTTCTCGAGCGTGACGGTGCCCGACAAGACCGATCTCCCCATGTCGCCCGCCGACACGCCCGACTTTTCGGTGGCGTGCCTGGAGTTCGATGGCGGGGTTGTGGGCCGGCTCACCTGCTCCATCGCCGCGCCGCTCGACCATCGCATGCGCGTGATCGGCAATGAGGGCGTGCTGGAGGTGGACAGCTACCGGGACGACGAAGCGCCTGTCTATCTCGAGCGCTTCAACTCCGTGGGCCTGAGAGCGCGGAACTATCGTGCCATTCGGAACTCCAGCACCTTGCGCCGCGCCATGGGCATTGGCGGCCGCCGCTTGCCGCTGACAAAGGCCCCGCCGCCAGGACGCGATGACCTGCCGGCGAAGGATGACGGACGGTGGTGGCATCCCGCCACGCTGAAGAAGCGCTTTCGACGCTGGCAGACCGGTCTTCAGGACAAGTCGTTGGGGATTGCAGAGCTAGCGGCGGCGGTGGGGGAGGGGAGGGCACCCTATCCCAGCCATGCGTTCACGAGGCATCTGACGGAGATTACGATTGCAATTCAAGTTTCTGGAGGGCGATCATCAAGTTTCACGCCAGAAACAACTTTCAACTACCTGCCTTTGATGGAAAAAACTGTTGCATATGGGCAAGGTTATGGGCGTTTCATGCCTGCCAAGGGTGCGGCAGCCGAGAAGCGATAGGAATTCCGCCGTAGGTTAACCGCCTGTTCACGTTTCTCGACGACACGTGCGTCGGGTGGTTGCGTATCGGGTTGGACCGCGCTTGTTCGTTGTGGTTTCGGGTTGGCCGGAGCTTGACGACATCATGCTGTTCTACAGCTTCTTCATTTGCGACGAGTTGGCGGGCCGCGAGCTTGGCGGCGGCTACATTCGTGCGCGCAACGCCCGCGAGGCACGGGCGGCGCTGCCGTTTCCCGGTGCGCTCATCACGCCCCTTGGCCGCACGGCCGACTGGCCCCCGCACGCGAAGGGCGCGGTGGCGTGGGCGTATCGTGCACCCGATCTTCGGCTCCACTAGCGAAACGGCCGCGGCACAGCACCGGGTTTGAGGGGGGAGACGGGGCGCGGCGCTCGCTTGACAGCGCTGCCGCCCCGCCGCACCGTTCAGCCACCACGAAGGCCGCGAACGGTGTTCCATGCAAGTGTTGGTCTGCGGCGCGGGACAGGTGGGCTCGCAAATTGCCCGTCACCTCGCCGACGAGGGCAACTCCGTCACCGTCATCGACCACAACGGCGCCCTCGTCCGACGCTTGACGGACATGTACGACGTGTCCGGCGTGATCGGCTTCGCGTCCCACCCGGATATCCTCGCCCGCGCCGGCGCGCAGGACTGCGATATGCTGATCGCCGCCACCTCGATGGACGAGGTGAACATGGTGGCCTGCCAGGTGGCTCATTCCGTGTTCGAGGTTCCCACCAAGATCGCGCGCATTCGAACCGAGAGCTATCTCGAGGCGGAGTGGTCGGACCTCTTCCGGCGCGACCACATGCCCATCGACGTCATCATCAGCCCGGAAAGCGAGGTGGCGCATGTGACGCTCCGCCGCCTTCAGGCAACGGCCGCCTTCGATATCGAGCCCTTCCTCGATGGCGAGGTGAACTTCGTGGGCATCAGGCTCGAGGAGAGCTGTCCGGTCACGAACACGCCGCTCAGGCAGCTGACGGAGCTTTTCTCCACCCTGCGCGCCATCGTTGTGGCCATCCGACGCGAGGGGAAACTGTTCGTGGCCTCGGCGGAGGATCAGCTGTTCCCGGATGACGAGGTCTACTTCGTTGCCGCGCGCGAGGACGTGCAGCGAAGCTTCGGCATCTTCGGCAAGAAGAACCGCGTGGCGTCTCGCATTATCGTCGTGGGGGCCGGGAATGTGGGTCTGCGTGTGGCCCGTGAGATCGAGCGTCGCCCGAACCACCGGGCCACCATGATCGAACGCGATCGCGACCGCGCCGAACGCGCGGCGGACAGGCTGAGCCGGACCGTGGTGCTGAATGGCGACGCCCTCGACGCGGGCATCCTGCAGGAGGCGGGCATCGAGGACGCGGACGCCATCGTGGCGCTGACCGATGATGATCGGACGAACCTTCTGTCCTGCGCGCTCGCGGAACAGCTGAACCCTTTGATTTCCATTGCGCTTTCCAAGGACCCGACCTTTGACCGGTTGGCCGACCCGCTGAGCGTCGATGCGCTCATCGACCCGCGCGCAACCACCGTGAGTTCGATCCTCCGCCATGTGCGCCGCGGTAAGATCAGGGCGGTCTACAACATCGGCGCGAGCGACGGGGAGGTGATCGAGGCGCAGGTCATGAGCACATCCGCGCTTGCCGGGAAGCGGCTGCGGGACATCAGCCTGCCGCGGGGCTCCATTGTCGGTGCCGTGCGGACGTCGAAGGGTGTCGCGATGCCGCACGGCGACCTCGTGATCTCCGTGGGCGACGTGATGGTGCTCTTCGCGGTGCGCTCGGCGGTCCAGAAGGTCGAGGCGATGTTCCGCGTGAGCATCGACTTCTTCTGACGATGGCAGCGCCGCCGCGCAGGACCATGCGCGCCCGCCAGCGGCGCGAACGGGGCAGGGAGGAGACGCCGCTCTTCGGCCCCGCCCTCGCGATCCTCGCGGTCACGATGGCGGTGCCCCTGCTCTACGCGCTGCTGGCGGGCGATGAGCGCTCCGCGCGAGCGTTCCTCTATGGCGGGCTCTTCACGGGTTTTGCCGCGGCCATCTCGCATGTGGCGCTGGCCAGCCGGGCGCGGGAGAGCAGTGCCCAAACCGAACTGGCATCGCTGCTCGTCGCCTGGGCGGTCATCCCGGTTTTCGCAGCTATACCGTTGGTTTTGCTCACACCTTCCATCGGATGGGTGGGAGCATGGTTCGAAATGGTCGCGTGCTTCACCACCACCGGCAGCACGGGCTACACCCAGCCGAGCACCGTGCCCGATGCGGTGCATCTCTGGCGTGGGATCGTCGGGTGGCTGGGCGGCCTGCTCACCCTCACGGCGGCCTACGTGGTGCTGGCCCCGCGGCGGATGGGCGGGTTCGAGGTTACCACGCCAACGGCGAGTGCTGCCGGTGTTGAGAGCGGTGAGGTGAGGCTCGCCGAGCTGGGCGCGCGAACGCCGCCGGTGGGCGACAGGGTCAGGCGGGCGTTACGGACCATTTTGCCCGTGTATTCAGGCCTCACCGCCGTTCTCGTCATCCTCATCGGCAGCGCTCAGCCGCTCGATCTTACCGGTGTGGTGCATGTGCTGGGCATCATCTCGACCAGCGGGGTTTCGCCGGACAAACCGATGCTGCCGGCATTCGACAACGTGGCCGCAGAGTTGATTGCGGCGGTCTTCCTGCTCGCGGCCTGCACCTCCCGCCTCTATGGGCGCGCGAGCCGGATCGGCCGCGAAGTGACGCTCAGGCGCGACCCGGAGCTGCGGCTGATGGTGATCATCATCGGACTGGCCACGCTCGGGCTCTTCCTGCGCCACTGGTTCGCGGCGTTCGAGCTCGAAATGAGTGAGAACGGTGTGGACGCGCTCTCAGCTTTCTGGGGCATCCTGTTCACAACAATCAGCTTTCTGACGACTACTGGCTACGAGGCGGCGGCGTGGGAAGGCGCCCGCGCCTGGGCGGGCCTCGATAACCCGACGCTGATGCTCCTCGGCCTTGCGGCTGTTGGTGGCGGGGCTGCGACGACGGCAGGCGGTATCAAGCTCATCAGGGCCGCGGCGCTCATTCGTCACGGCCTGCGGGAGATCGATCGGCTGGCGCAGCCCAGCGTCGTCGGCGGCTCAGGCACCGGCGTGGGGGCAGGGCTTCGGGGGCTTGTTGGCGAGGGCGCGTTCCTCGGCTGGGCCTTCGTCATGCTCTATGCAGGCGCTGTCCTGATCGTTGCCTTCGCGCTGGCCCTTACTGGCCTGGCCTTCGAGCCCGCCTTTATCGCTGCCGTATCGGCTGTGTCCAACACCGGGCCGGTTTTCGGGTTCGTGGCGCAGGGCCACGAAAGCTACGCGCTCTTAGACCCCGCCCAACGGGCAGTTTGCGCCGCGGGCATGATCCTTGGGCGGATGGAAACACTGGCAGTGATTGCGCTTTTTCGACGCGAAACGCTGCAATCTCTGCTGCCGTCGCCAAAAACCTCTGGAAAGGCAGCAAACTAAGCGCCATGTTCGGACGTGTGGCGTAGCGGCATCCGCTGCGTGGAACACCAATGAACAGACAGGCATAAGAATGGCCAGCGAAAATAAACAAAACTTGCAAGACGTCTTCCTCAACCACATCCGAAAGCAGAAAATTCCGGTGACGGTATTTCTCGTCAACGGCGTGAAGTTACAGGGCGTTATCACTTGGTTTGATAATTTCTGCGTGCTTTTGCGCCGGGATGGGCAGTCCCAGCTCGTTTACAAGCACGCGATTTCTACGGTGATGCCGGGGCAGCCGTTCAGTCTGTACGATCAGGACCAGGCCGAGTGAGGCATCGACCCGGCGCAAAGAGAACGGGGGCAGGGGTCGCGTGACCCGTGCCTTCGTCCTGCATCTCGATCTCAAGGCACCTGATGCGCCCGATCCCGGCCGGGCGCTCGCGGAGACCGTGAGCCTGACGGCGGCGATCGATCTTTCGCCGGTCGACGCCGATATTGCGGTTGTCCCCAAGCCGAACCCGGCAACGCTCATCGGTCCCGGGAAGGTTGAAGAGCTTGGGCGCCGGTTCGAGGCAGACGAGATCGACCTCGTTGTCGTGAACGGCGCGCTGAGCCCGGTGCAGCAGCGCAACCTCGAACGGGCGTGGAAGGCTAAGGTGCTGGATCGCACAGGCCTCATCCTCGAGATCTTCGGGGAGCGGGCGCAGACACGAGAAGATCG
>JBCBHB010000110.1:0-7647 GCA_038526025.1 Pseudomonadota bacterium | reverse complement strand
CGAGAACTGCTCGTTCACCGCTTCGAAGGCGGCGACAAGCCGCGATCGACCTTCCCTGTTCAGGCCGGCCACGGCCTGGCGAAGCTTTGCAACCGCAGCGTCCAGGTCGGCCTTCTCCGCCGACAACGCATCACGCTCCGTCCGGATGGCTGCGGCGTCCTCATCCGCCCGCAGGTTGACGGCGCCGAGACCGTCGCGCGCGCGCGTCAGCCGCGCAATCTCGGTCTCCAGTGCCCGGATGCCCTGCGGCGCGGTTGCCTCCTCATCATCGCCCGGGGTGGCGTCGTCCTGCCGAACGGCTGCGGCGATGCCAGCCTCTTCCAGACGGGCGATCGCCTCGCTCAGGGCCGCTTCAGCCGCCTCCAGCTTCGCGTCGAGCGCTGCCAGCGAGGCACGGGCTTCGGCGGCGGCTGCCTCGGCCGCGCGGAGGGCCCGGGCGGCCTCCGTGTCCTGCTGCTCACCGGCGGCAAGGGTGTCCCGCGCCTTCTTCTGCCGCGCGGCCGCCTGTTCGAGCGCCTCTGTGAGCCGCTTCGTCTCTTCCGTGAGGCTTGCCGGGGCCGCCTCCGCCGCTGCCAGCCGTTCGGCGGCCGCCGACGCACGGGTGACGAGAGCGTCACTGCGGCCTTCTGCCTCGGCTGCCCGCGTGCTCCAGGCCCGGCGCTCCTGAGCAAGTTCGCTCCGCCGCCGTGCGCGACCGCGGGCTGCGCGCGATTCGTCGCCGGCGGCGCTCTCGGCCGCCGATGCCGCCTGGCGGGCTGCCGCCGCCGCTTCGCGCGCCGCGGCCAGATCGGCCTCAGCCTTTGCGGGGTCCGCGGCGGCGTTTGCGGCGGCGCGCGCCTCTCCCAGCGCGCTCGCCGCCGCCATTGCCTTTTCCTCGGCCGCCGAGCAGGCCGCTCGATGCGCGGTCAGCCGGGCCGTTGCTTCGTCCGCTTCGATTGCCGCCCGTGCCGCGAGGCGGCCCGCATCGCGCGCCGCACCGGCGGCCGCGTCGCGCGCCAGGCGTGCGGTCGACTCAGCCGCGGCGGCGCCTTTCGCGGCTTCCCCGGCGGTCACCGCCGCGGCATCCGCCGCCTCGAACGCTTCGATCGCGGTCGTTTCGTCGCGACGCAACGCCTTGAGGCGATTGAGCTGCGTCAGGCGCAGGGCTGCGGCGCTCGGTGCATCCGCGCCGCGACGGCAGAGCCCGTCCCAGCGCCAGAGATCGCCTTCCCGGCTCACGAGGCGCCCGCCAGCGGGCAACGCGGCTTGCAGCGCCGCGCCGTCGCCGGCCGAGACGCACCAGATCGCCGAGAGGCGGGCGTGGAGCGCCGGCGTGCCGCCGACAAGCTCCGCAAGGCATGGCAGCGTGGTGCCGTCCGCGCGGCGTGGCGCATCGGGTGCTGCAGGATCGAGCGCGGGATGCCAGCCCGTGGCCGGACCATCCGGCGCGTCTGCCAGGGCCGCAAGCTCGAGATCGTCTCCCAGCGCGGCGCCGAGGGCTGTCTCCCAGCCCGGCTCGACCTCGAGCACATCAATGACGGCTGTGGAGGCGCGATCTCGCCCGACAAGGCGTTCCAGACCCCGCCGTTCGGCGGAGATCGCGGCGAGGGATGCCTCGGCTGCCGATCTCTCCTTCGCAGCCGCGCCCTCGGCCTCCCGCGCCACCGTGCGTGCGGCGACGGCTCGGTCGAGAGCCTCCTCTGCCTCGGCTGCCTCGGTCGTCCGCGCCTCGGCAGCGGTCGCGGCACCGGCCGCTTTCTCGGTAGCTGCACCGACGGCGTCTTCGAGTGCCGGGCTCTGGGCGGACAGACGATCGCGTGCCTCGGCGCAACGGCCAGCCTCGGCTTCCGCATCCGCGAGTTGACGCCGCGCGCTTTCGAAAGCCGCAACGATGCGCGCTCGGTCCCCCGCCGACCGGTCGAGAGCGGCCTCCGCCGCCCGTGCGTTCTCGCTCGCGGCCTCCGCACGCTGCCGGGCGGCGGCCATGCGCTCCTCCGCCCCGGTCGACGCCCGGTCCAGTTCCTCTTCCTGGCCGTTGATCCGGGTCAGCGCGCTTTCGGCATCCTCGCGCAAGCGCGACTCTCGCGCCTGGTCCTCCGCAAGCTCCTTCGCGGCGGCACGGGCGGCCTGGATCTCCGCCTCGGCCGCGCGTGCCTTCTCGGACAGGCGCTCGCGCTCGATGGTGAGCCGCTGGAGAAGGGCGCCGGCAACCATCTCCTCTTCGCGCAGCGGGCCGAGCGCTTCAGTCGTCTCCTCGCGCGCACGTTCCGCCTTGGACGCCTCCGCCTCGCGACCGGCGAGCAGACGCAGCGCCTTGGTTCGCGCTTGCTGCGCGCGCTCCGCCTCCTTCGCGGCACGGGCGTGCCGGGCCTGCAGGAGTGCGGCCTCTGCCGCGCGCAGTGCGGCCGCAAGCTCCCGGTAGCGCCGGGCCGCACCGGCCTGCTTCTCCAGCGCGACGAGTTGCTGCGCGAGGCTTTCCAGCACATCGTCGAGCCTCGCCAGGTTCGTCTCGGCATCGCGCAGCTTCAGCAGGCTCTCATGGCGGCGCTGATAGAGACCCGAGATGCCCGCGGCGTCCTCCAGAATACGACGGCGCGCCTTCGGCTTGGCGTTGATGATCTCGGCGATCTGGCCTTGCCGCACGAGGGCGGGTGAGCCGGCACCCGTCGCCGCATCCGCAAACAGCATCTGAACATCGCGGGCGCGCACCAGCTTGCCATTGAGGCGGTAGTCGCTCCCCGTGTCCCGCTGGATGCGCCGCGCGATCTCGATGGTCGGCAACTCACGCCAGGCGAGCGGCGCGGTTCCCGAGGCGTTGTCGATCACCAGCTCCACATGGGCCCGCGCCCGCGCCGGTCGCCCCTCCGCGCCCGCGAAGATCACGTCTTCCATGCCGTCGCCGCGCATCTGCTTGGCGCGGCTCTCGCCCATCACCCAGCGGAGCGCCTCCAGCAGGTTGGATTTCCCGCAGCCGTTCGGGCCCACCACGCCGGTAAGCCCTTGCTCGATGACAAGTTCAGTCGGGTCGACGAAGGACTTGAAGCCCTCGAGCCTGAGTTTCGTGAAATGCACTGCCCGTGCCCCTTCGGAGGCTACCTCGTTGCCCCGATCCTTGCGCCGGTGTGGCAGGTTGTCAACGTGTGGCCGCAGGATCTCGCTGAAGCGACGGGCTTATCCACAAGATGTGGGAAGGGTCAGCGGAGAACGAGCTCCACCCGGCGGTTCTCCGCGCGGCCTTCGGGGCTGTCGTTGCTCGACAGGGGCGCCAGCCAGCCGACGCCATGCGCCTCGATCCGGTCGGCAGCGACACCGCCGGCGATGAGGGCCTGGCGCACGGCCTCGGCGCGCTGGCGGGAGAGGGTGACGTTCGGCTCGAGGGCACCGCTGTTGTCGGAATGGCCGACGATGGCGAGGGGTCGGCCCTCGATCGCAGCGATCACGTCGGCGGTGCGCGCGATAGCCGCTGCCGAGCTTGGCGCGAGCGTGGCGGTGCCGCTGTCGAAGTCGATCCCGTTGAGCGCGAGATGGCCCTGCGCCAGCAGCAGCTCCGCCAGGGAGGCAGGATCCGTCCAGGAGGCGAGGCCCGTGTCGTCGCTGCCGCTCGCTTCGGGCGATGGTTCCTCCAGGGGAGAGGCCGCCACGGTCTCCGGCTCCGCCGTCCTTTCAGGGTCGGGGAAGGGCGCGAAGGTGGTCGATGCCGGGGAGATCACGGCGACCTGGAGGTAGAACTGCCCAAGCACGCGGCTTGCCACGAGACCGAGGCGCACAAGGTCGTCCCACCCCGGTTGCTCGCTCGCTTCGTCTGCGGCCACTTCCTCCGCGAAGGTTGCGGTCAGCAGCGCGATGTCGCCGGTGTCGATCAACATGGCCGGGGCCGGGATGACGTCGAGCGCGAAGCGCCGCCGGACACCGCCGCAGGCGGCGTCGGCACAGTCGTACACGATGTCCCAGCCGGCCTCGGCCAGCGCTTCGCGGTAGCGGGCGATAACGGCGACGGGGCTGCCCGTGGCGCTCGCATCGCCGCGCCAGACGGAGACTTCGAGCCTGCCTTCAGCGGGCCGCATCCCGATTTCGGGTGCTGCCGCGGCTGGGATTGCCGTCACGGGAAGGCGGAAGCTGTCCCGAGGCTCCTCCCGCTCTGCGACCCGCTGCATGTCGCGCGGTGGTGGCAGGGGGGCGGCCTCCGCCACCGCAGGGCCCAGCAACGCGACAGAGGCGGTAAGCGCCACCAAGGCGCAGCACCGGTTCACGGGGCCAGCCCCTCTTCCGGGGCGCGGCGGTAGTGGTACCGCCCGAAAGCCCGGTAGCCGAGCCGTTCGTAGAGCGCGATGGCCTTCGCGTTCTCCTCGAGCACCGCGTGGGCGACGACGCTGGCCCCTACCTCGGCGGCAAAGCCCATCGCCGTTGTCATCAGCACAGCGCCAAGGCCCGAACCGCGCGCTTCAGGCGAGACCCAGAGAGCCTGCGTGACGCCCACCTCATGGTCGATGGTCATCGCCACCGCCCCGGCAGGCCGCATGCCGACGCGGCCTAGAATGTAGGCTTTGGGCGCCGGAGACCGGTCCAGTACCCCCCGCCGTGCCGGGCCGATGCCGCCCTCTCTCCACACGTCATCGAGAATGGCAAGCGGCGTCCGCACGATCACCGCCATGGCCTCCCCTCCCTCGCGAACGGCGTTGGGGTCGACTGGCGGCATCTCGGGCGGTGGGTGTGCGGCGCGCGCCATCAGCAGGGAAGCGTCGTAGCGCTCCCACCCGTCCGCCTCGAGGGCGGTATCCAGCGTCTCGTCACCCGGCCAGATCTGGAAGCGGGGGCGCAGGCCGGCCGCTCGATAGCGCTCAGCCACCTCCCTTATGCGCGCCTCCAGTGCCATGGCGTCGAGCGGCGCCTCATCGCCGGCGACCCAGGCGGAGGCCGCGCGCGAGCCGGCACCCTCGGTGAAACGCAGCTTCCAGCCGCCGGCCCAGGACACGCGGGCGCCGGGCCATGTGGCATCGCTCGCCTGGGCGAAGCGGGCCGGGGTCAGCAATGCCGCCGTGGCCGTCATCGCTCAGTTCTGCTTGAGAAGGCGGGCCTTCTCACGCTGCCAGTCCCGCTTCTTGGTGGTGTCGCGCTTGTCCGCGTTCTTCTTGCCCTTCGCCAGCCCCAGCTCGAGCTTCGCGATGCCGCGGGCGTTGAAGTAGAGCTTGAGCGGCACCAGCGTCATGCCTTCGCGGCCCACGCCCTGGTGGAGCTTCGAAAGCTCGCGGGTATGCACCAGCAGCTTGCGCTTGCGCCGTTCGTCATGCGCGAAGGCCCGGTCCTTCGACTGGCTGAAGGGCGGGATGTAGGCATTGATCAGCCAGAGCTCGCCACCCTCAACGCTCGCATAGCTCTCGGCGATGTTGCCGCGACCCTCGCGCAACGCCTTCACCTCCGAGCCCTGCAGCATGATGCCGGTCTCGAGACTGTCCTCGATGAAATAGTCGTAGCGCGCACGCCGGTTCTCTGCGGCGATGCGCGGCTTCTCGGTGTCTTTAGCCATGGCGATCACATAGGCGGAGAAACGGGCGGCGACCATAGACGAGGCAGCGCCCGCTTGCGAGCCGGTATTGATCAACCCGCATGCCGCGCCAGGAAATCCTGCACCTCTTCCAGGAACATTGCGAGGGCAGGGGTCCCTTCCGTAAGCGCGTGGTTGTTGCCCGGCAGCTCGACGAAGCTTGCGCCGGGAATCGTGCGGGCGACGAGGCGGCCCTCCTCGATGGGGCACACCCGGTCCCCCTTCGCGTGCAGCACGAGGGTCGGCACACGGATCTTGGCTGCCAAGGCGCGCACATCGGTCCGGGCGTTCATCTCCCGGATTTGCAGGGCCTCGTTCATGTGGGTCGAGACACGCTGAAGCTCATCGAAGCTCGAGGCGGTCTCCGGCGGCGCATCGGGCATGAAGGTGGAGGTGAAGAAGTGGCGGAACACCGGGTTGGGCGAGCCCCAGCCCTGGCGGATGAGGTCGGCCTGCACGCGGTGAAGCTCATGCTGCTCGGTGTCCTCGCGGAGCAATCGGCCGCGGAGATAGCCACCAAGGATGATCAGGCAGCGGACACGATCCGGGTTTTCCGCGGCATAGCGGACCGAGAAGGCGGCACCCTGACTGATGCCCATCAGCGCAAAGCGCTCCAGCCCCGCGGCCTCGACCACAGCGCTGATATCGCGCTGCATGGCATCCTCGGAGATCTCCTCCACATCCCGGTCCGACAGGCCGTTGCCGCGTTGATCGAAACGGATGAGTTCGAAGCGGCGGGAGCACTCCAGCAGGAACGGCCGCCAGCACGGGTTTTGCCACTCATACTCCACGTGGTTCAGCCAGTTCGGCGCCTTCAGCACTGGCACGCCGCTACCAATGCTGGCCCAGGCGATCTGCACGCCGTCGGACGCGGTGGCAAAGCGGACCTTCTGTTTCGCCGCCTCTTCGGGTTCTGCGCGCTGGGGTGCCCCGTCGGGCGTCCATTGCCAGACACGGATCGGCCGCGAGATGTTCTTCACCCGTTGGCGGCCCATGTCCCGGAACCCGGCGGCGAGCCGGTCGCCCATGGTCTGGTGCACGATATCCGTGACACAGATCCCGCCAGGTTCGGCGATCGTCTCCATCCGTGCCGCCACGTTGACGCCGTCCCCGAAGATGTCGCCTTCGTCCATCACCACATCGCCGACATTGATGCCGATCCGGTAGGTCACGCGCGCCTCGGGATCCGTGCCGCCCTCACGGCTCTCCATGGTCTCCTGGATCTCGAGCGCTGCCCGCACCGCGCCTTCCGCGCTGGCAAACTCAGCAAGGAAGCCATCCCCGGTCAATTTCACGATGCGGCCGTGGCGGCTGGCGATCTCAGGCTCGAAGACCTCGCGCCGATAGGTGCGCTGGCGCGTAAGCACGCCCGTCTCATCCGCCTCAACGAGCCGGCTGAAACCCGCCATATCGGCAACCATTACCGCTGCGAGTCTGCGTTCCATCCCTGCTCCCGCGACGCATCCTGCGTCGGGGAGCAGCGTAGAGCAGGGCCGAGCGTTCCTCTACGGCAGAGTGCGCGTCTGCAGGCTCAGCCGTCGATCAGCCCGGCATGCACCATGGCCGCCCGGATCCGGTCGGCCACCGGCTCGCTCACCGGCAGCAGAGGCAGGCGCACCTCGTTGCGGCAGTGTCCGAGCAGGCTGAGGCCGTATTTCGCGCCGGCGAGGCCGGGCTCGAGGAAGATCGCCTCGTGAAGCGGCATCAGCTTGTCCTGCAGGGCGAGTGCTGTGGCATAGTCCCCCGCAAGCGTCGCTTCCTGGAAGCGTGCGCAGAGCGCCGGCGCCACATTCGCCGTGACCGAGATGCAGCCCACGCCACCATGGGCGTTGAAGCCGAGCGCGGACGCATCCTCGCCGGAAAGCTGCACAAAGTCCGCCCCGCTGGCTGCGCGCTGCTTGGAGACACGGGTCACGTCGCCCGTTGCATCCTTCACGCCGACGATGCGCGGGAGCTTCGAGAGCGCCGCCATCGTCGCCACGCTCATATCGATCACCGAGCGACCGGGGATGTTGTAGATGATGATCGGCAGGCTGCAGGCATCGTGGATCGCGGTGTAATGCGCAATCAGACCCGCCTGGGTCGGCTTGTTGTAGTAGGGCGTGACCACGAGCACCGCGTCGGCC
>JBCBHB010000109.1:0-7683 GCA_038526025.1 Pseudomonadota bacterium | reverse complement strand
GAAGCTGGACGAGCTCGGCATCCGCATGATCGAGGTGCACCCGGACGACGCCGTCGGCTGCCTGAACTGCCTGGCGGTCGCCCCCGGCCGCGTGATCATGCAGGATGGGCTGAGCCCGAGGACTGCCGACCGGCTGGATGCGCTCGGGATCGAGATCGTTTCCGTGCCCTACGATCTCGTCTACGAAGGGGGAGGCGGCATTCATTGTTCGACCTCACCCCTCATCCGCGATCCGATCTGACCCAGATGTCCGACGCTTTCTTTCGCCCCGTTGGCAGCTTCCTGGGCGTCCCCCAGCGGCAGGATCCGAGAGGCGCGCGGGCGGCCATCATGGGGCTTCCCTTCGATGCAGGCGGGCACCCCCGGCGCACGGGCGCGCGGCTCGGGCCCGCGGCCATCCGGATGATGTCGACGGATATGGTGCGTCATCACCGTCCGGAGGACGCGGAGAACCGTGATCCCGTCTCAGCCCTCGGCCTTGTCGATCTTGGCGATGTGGCGGTGATCCATGGCGACCATGACGCCTCCCTCGCGCGGATGGAGGCGGCTTACCGATCGGTCATCGCCGCTGGCTGCGTCCCGCTTGGCCTTGGTGGCGATGGGATGGTGAGCGTGCCGGCGATGGCTGCCCTCGGCGCTGCCTATCCGGACCTCGCGGTGATCCATCTCGACAGCCACACGGATGCGTACCCGCCCAAACCCGGTGTACACGCCCCGCCGCTCGACCCGGCAACTACCTTCGGGCATGCGGCGGAGCGGGGGCATGTGATCCCCGGCCGCTCGATCCATGCCGGGTTGCGCGGCTTCGCCTATGTGCCCGGCGTCTTCGCTCATGCCGAGGCGCTCGGCTATCGCCTGATCCCGATGAGCACGATCGAGGCGGAGGGCATCCCCGCCACGGCTGAGCGTATCCGCGGCATCGTGGGCGACGCGCCGGTGTTTCTCTGCGTCGACATGGATGTCTTCGATCCGGCCACTGCGCCTGGGGTCTTCACCCCGGCCTGGGGTGGTTTGACCGCGCGCGAGGGGCTGGGCCTGCTGCGGGCGCTCTCTGGGCTCCACATCGTGGGTGCAGACATCAACACCGTGACCCCCGGGTTCGACAGCCAGGGGCAGACAGCCTGGCTGGCGGCAACCGTGGCGCTCGAGCTTCTCTATCTGATCGCTGCCAGTCCCCGCCTCGGCGGCCAATGACCGCGCCCGTTCTCCTCTACGGCCCCCTCGTCGTCACGGTGACGATGTGGGCCTTCCAGGCGCCCGCTCTTCACGCCCTCGGCGAGCGATGGGATCCGGCGACGCTCAACATCGTTCGCTATCTCGTCGCGATGGTCGCCTTCGCGTTGATCGCCGGTCTTGTCCCGGGCGGGCGGGATGCACCACGCGAACGGCTCGCCCCGGCCCAGGGTGTCCTCGTGGGCGGGCTCTTCGCGGGCTTCGGTCTGCTCTTCGCGACAGGCTCCGTTCTCGGCAACCCGGTCGTCACCGCCACTGCCACCGCCCTTGCCCCGCTCACGGCGAGCCTCGTGACATGGGTGGTGATGGGCCAGCGCCCCGCGCGTCCCCTCGTCCTTGCGCTGGTCCTGGTGGTGCCGGGCGCGATCCTCGCCATGCCGGCTCCGGAAGGCACCGGTGGGGACCGGCCGGTCGTCGGCCTGGCCCTGGTGATCCTCGCGCAGATCTGCTGGAGCCTTTACTCCCTGGCCGTACCGCGCCTCATGCCGGCCACGTCGACGATGCGCCGCTCCTGGCTCTCGATCCAGTGGGCGCTGCCCTTCCATCTCGTGCTCTTCCTGCTGAGCTGGAGCCTGGGGCTGGGGCGGGCGGATCCGAGCTACCCTGTGTTCGACGCGGGCGTCACGCTCGCCGCGGCGCTCGGCCCATTGGTTCTCGGCCTCGTGCTCTGGAACCTCAGCGTGTCGCGGCTGGGGCTGCCAGTCTGCGCGCTCTTTCTCAACTTCGTGCCCGTGACGGGGACACTGATCGCCTGGGCCTTCGGTACGGTGCCAACGTCACAGCAGTTCGCCGGCGTTGCTCTCGTGATGCTGGGCATGGGGATGGCGCAGTACCGCCGCCGGGACACGACCGAGGGGCGCTCTCCGCTCCCCAGAAGCTGACTTTCCCGCAGTGAGAATTTGGGGGGCGCTTCCCTCGCCACGGCGGCTCTGGCGCTTGCCACAGAGCCTGCTTCGACGAGGTGAGAGTGCACCTAGAATTGCTTGGAACAAAACGAATTTGAGTTTGCATGCATTGCTGCAGGGTGCGCCGCGACCGCGCCTGACGCCGCGCCCAGAGGCTGGTGCCGTTGGCGCCGACCGCAGAGATCAGGTTCACAACCATGCACTTGCCGAACCGGGCACCCAGAGAACGTTTCATGTCTGGCACGGATGCGCGATGCGCCCGCGGAGCAGCGCTGGCCACTGTGATCTGCCTGATCGGCGTGTTCTGCACAGGGCAGCGTGCAGAGGCCATTCCCAGTCTCACGGACAGCCTCACCTTTTTACCGAACTCGCCGACTATCGATGTGACTGGGGATGATGTTGGCGAATGGGGCTACGCCGAGAACGCCTTGCTAGACGGCACGCCCTACGACAACCTCAGCGTGGACGCTAAAGCACCAATCATCACCGCGCCCAACGATTTCGTTTCAGACGCTGCCTTCGGGCCGACCATTGTTTTCGACAATGGCCAGGACCCTGTGAGTGGCACCGTCGAAACGCTGGGCGGCAGCGTGAGCGGCCTCATCGGAAACAGTTACTCGTTCTTGTTCGAAGACGTCGTTGCAGGGATCGACCGGCGCTCGGTTTCGATCTACATGGCGATGACCTTTAGTGGGGGCGTCGTTCTTGGTAACGTATCGCCACGTCTAACCGGTAGTGCTCTGCCGGATATTACACCGCGCACAGCGTCACTTGGATACACTCTTGGAAGTTTTGGTTCTAGTGGCACGCAGTACTTGGTTTATACCGTCGACATCCTGGGCGCTCAGCTCGCCCGCGATTTGACGGATGGCGGCTATACCGACCTTGTCATCGACTTCAACATTCAGCGAACCGGTGGCGGGGCGCGCGAGCTGGCGTTCCCGGCGTTCAGCGCCTCGCCAGTCATTCCCGTGCCGCCAGCCGCAGGGCTTCTGATCGCCGCTCTTTGCGGTATCGGCGCGCTCCGCTGGCTCGGCAGGCGGCGTTCTTGAAGGAACGCGCGCGGCGATCCTCGCAGCCAAGTTAGCAGGTTGCGGGCGACCTAGGTCGTGAGGCCGGGCAGGTCGAGGCCATGCTCACGGGCGCAAGCGAGCGCATCGTCGTAGCCGGCATCCGCGTGGCGCCACACGCCGGAGGCCGGGTCGTTCCAGAGGACGCGTTCCAGCCGGCGAGCCGCGTCGGGCGTGCCATCGGCCACGGCGACCATGCCGGCGTGCTGCGAGTAGCCCATGCCGACGCCGCCGCCATGGTGGAGCGAGACCCATGTCGCCCCTGAGGCCGTGTTGAGCATGGCATTGAGGAGCGGCCAGTCCGACACGGCGTCCGACCCGTCCTTCATCGCCTCGGTCTCGCGGTTGGGGCTGGCAACACTGCCTGAATCGAGGTGGTCGCGACCGATCACAACCGGAGCCTTCAGTTCGCCCTTGGCGACCATCTCGTTGAAGGCCAGGCCGGCGCGGTGTCGGTCCCCGAGCCCGATCCAGCAAATGCGGGCGGGCAGGCCCTGGAAGGCAATCCGCTCCCGCGCCATGTCGAGCCACTGGTGGAGATGGGTGTTCTCGGGGAAGAGCTCCTTCATCTTCGCGTCGGTGGCGTAGATGTCCGCGGGGTCGCCCGAGAGCGCACACCAGCGGAACGGTCCGATACCGCGGCAGAAGAGCGGGCGGATATAGGCGGGGACGAAGCCGGGGAACGCGAAGGCGTTTTCCAGCCCCTCGTCCTTCGCGACCTGACGGATGTTGTTGCCGTAGTCGAGCACCGGCAGCCCGGCCTCCCAGAAGGCCACCATGGCTTCGACATGGGTGCGCATGGAGGCGCGGGCGGCGGCCTCCACGGCGGCCGGGTCGGTCTCGCGCTTGGCGCGCCATTCGCCGAGCGACCAGCCGGCGGGCAGGTAGCCGTTGACCGGGTCGTGCGCCGAGGTCTGGTCGGTGACGATGTCCGGGCGGATGCCGCGGCGGACGAGTTCGGGGAAGATCTCGGCCGCGTTGCCGAGAAGGCCGACAGAACGCGCTTCGCCGGCCTTGGTGAAGCGGTCGATCATCTCCAGCGCGGTGTCCAGATCGGTGGCCTTCTCGTCCACGTACCGGGTGCGGAGGCGGAAATCGATCCGCGTCTCGTCGCATTCGACGGCGAGGCAGCAGGCGCCGGCAAAGACGGCCGCAAGAGGCTGAGCCCCGCCCATGCCGCCGAGCCCGGCGGTCAGGATCCAGCGGCCCTTGAGGCTGCCGTCGTAGTGCTGCCGCCCGGCTTCCGCGAAGGTCTCGTATGTGCCCTGAACGATGCCTTGCGTGCCGATGTAGATCCACGAGCCCGCCGTCATCTGCCCGTACATCATGAGGCCGAGGCGATCGAGCTCGTTGAAGTGTTTCCAGGTGGCCCAGGCGGGCACGAGGTTCGAGTTGGCGATCAGCACGCGCGGAGCGTCGGCATGCGTGCGTGCCACGGCGACAGGGCGGCCGGACTGAACGAGGAGTGTCTCGTCCGCCTCCAGGCGCTGGAGGGTGGCGAGGATGCGGTCGAAATCGTCCCAGCTGCGCGCGGCGCGGCCAATGCCGCCATAGACGACCAGCTCTGCGGGGTTCTCGGCCACTTCCGCGTCGAGGTTGTTCTGGATCATCCGGAAGGCGGCTTCCTGACCCCAGCCCAGGCAGTTGAGATCGGGGCCACGCGGAGCGCGGACGTCGCGGGCATTCTTGAAGCGGTCGTTCATGCTGGCCTCCGGGATGCTGCCGGTACAGCATGCACTGGTGCGCGCGCTGCGTAAGCCTGAACGCTGCGCGAACACGAGAATGCAGCCTGTCTGCGGCAGCGCGCGCGGGTGGAGCGTCGCTTTCGGCATCGACATCGAGGGGGGGCGGGTTTTCTCTGGGTGGCAGCCACATCCAGGGGAGACGATGGATGAGCAACGATGTCCTGCTGCAGCCCTATCAGCTCAAGCACCTGACGCTAAAGAACCGGATCATGACCACGAGCCATGAGCCGGCCTATCCTGAGGAAGGGCTGCCGAAGGACCGTTACCGCGCCTACCACGAAGCACGGGCCAAGGGCGGCGTGGCGCTGACGATGACGGCGGGCTCGGCCACCGTGAGCCGGGACAGCCCGCCAAGTTTCAACAACGTGCTTGCCTGGAAGGACGAGGTGGTGCCCTGGCTCGCAAAGCTGGCGGAGGCCTGCCAGGCGCATGGCGCAGCGGTGATGATCCAGCTCACCCATCTCGGCCGGCGAACGGGCTGGAACAAGGGGGACTGGCTGCCCTCTCTCGCCTCCACGCGCAAAATGGAGCCGGCACACCGGGCCTATCCGAAGCTTCTGGAGGACTGGGACCGGGAGCGGATCGTGCAGGACTATGCCGATGCGGCGGAGCGGATGAAGACCGCCGGGCTCGATGGCATCGAGATCGAGGCCTATGGGCACTTGCTCGATGCCTTCTGGTCGCCTCTCACCAATCAGCTGGAAGCGCCCTATGGGGGTGAGGCGCTGGCGGACCGGATGCGCTTCTCGCTCGAGGTGCTCACGGCCGTGCGGGAACGGGTGGGGCCTGAATTCATCGTGGGCATCCGCTTCGTGGCCGACGAGGTGCAGAAGGGCGGGATCAGCGCTGAGGAGGGGCTGGAGATCGCGCGGGTGCTGAAGGCCGGCGGGCTGGTGGATTTCTTCAACGTCATCCGCGGTCGGGTCTACACCGATGCATCGCTCGTCGATGTGATCCCCGTACAGGGCATGCGCTACGCGCCGCATCTGGACTTTGCGGGAGCGGTGCGGGCGGAGACCGGGCTGCCCACCTTCCATGCGGCGCGCATTCCGGATGTGGCAACGGCCCGGCACGCGGTGGGTGCGGGTCTGCTCGACATGGTGGGGATGACGCGGGCACACATCGCCGACCCCGAGATCGTGCGGAAGATCATGGAGCGGCGGGAGGACGACATCCGCCCGTGCGTCGGCGCCACCTACTGTCTCGACCGGATCTATCAGGGGGGCGAGGCGCTCTGCATCCATAACCCCTCCACCGGGCGCGAGCTGACGCTGCCGCATGCCATCCCGCGGGCGGAGGTCGCCAGGCGGGCCATTATCGTGGGCGCGGGCCCCGGTGGGCTCGAGGCTGCGCGCGTGGCGGCGGAGCGAGGACATCGGGTGACCGTGTTCGAAGCGGCGCCCGACCCCGGCGGCCAGGTACGTCTCACCGCCCAGTCCCCTCGACGGCGCGAGATGATCGGGATCATCGACTGGCGGATGGCGCAGTGCGCGGCGCGCGACGTGGAGTTTCGCTTCAACGTGTTCGCCGAGGCGGAGGATGTGCTGGCGGAGGCGCCGGACGTGGTGGTGATCGCCACCGGCGGCCTGCCGGACACGGCCGTGCCTGAGGGCGGGGAGGAACTGGTCGTCTCGTCCTGGGACCTGATCTCGGGCGACGTGGCGCCGGGCTCGAACGTGCTGATCTACGATGATGCCGGCGACCATGCGGCATTGATGGCCGCGGAAGTCGTGGCGGCAGCGGGCGGCCAGGTCGAGGTGATGACGCGGGACCGCAGCTTCTCGCCGGAAGTGATGGGCATGAACCTGGTGCCCTATGTGAAGGCGCTGCAGGGCAAGGGCGCGCGGTTCACGGTCATGGAGCGGCTCAGAGCCGTGCGCCGGGCAGGCAATGTGCTCGAGGCGGAGATCGGGACGGATTACAGCGATCTCCGGCAGGTGCGGGCGTTCGACCAGGTGGTGGTGAACAACGCGACCGTGCCGCTCGACGACCTTTACGCGGCGCTGAAGCCGCAATCCCGTAACCTTGGCGCGGTGGATTACGAGGCGATGATCGCGGGGCGGCCGATGCCGTTTCCGGAGCGGCACGCTCCGGGGGGCTTCACGCTCTACCGGATCGGCGACGCGGTCTCTCCGCGCAACACCCATGCGGCAATCTACGATGCCATGCGGCTCGGCGTGCTCTGGTAGGGCTTGGCGCGCCGGCCGGATTCGCGGGGCAGTCATCGCCGCAGTTCTGGATCCTCCGGTTGGGCCCGAGGATGACCGTGTAGGGGCTGCGCCGATCGCGCCGCCCGTTAGTCCTCCTCCCCGCGGCCAGCGATGCTGAGAGGGCGGGCCTCGATCCCGCGGGTGGCGCACCAGTGGCAGAGGGCCTCCTCTGCGCCGTGGGTGACCCAGATCTCGGAAGCGCCGGTCTCGAGGATGGTGTCGCAAAGCTCGTCCCAGTCCGCGTGGTCGGAGATCACCATGGCAAGCTCCACCCCGCGCTGCTTGGCGCGCTGGCGCACGCGCATCCAGCCCGAGGCGGCGGCCACCACAGGGTCCGGCAGGCGGCGGCACCAGGTGTCCGCGAGGGCCGAGGGGGGCGCGAGGACGATCGCGCCCTTGGTCTCGCTGCCCTCGGCGGCCGTCGCGTAGCGGGTCTCGCCAAGGTCGCGCCCAAGCTCCCGGTAGGCGTCGCAGAGCTTGATGAGCGCGCCGTGGAGCCAGACGGGCCGGTCATACCCCG
>JBCBHB010000108.1:0-7741 GCA_038526025.1 Pseudomonadota bacterium | reverse complement strand
GGCGCGATCCCGGCCGCGGTCATGCTCGCCTCGAGGCGCTTCGGCAGATCGCGCGACCGCAGCTCCGTCGCACCGAGGTTGAGCGTTACGAGCGGCACGGTGATCCCCGCCTCGCGCCAGGCAGAAACCGCGTCGACGACGAGACGCGTGATCTCCGCGCTCAATCGCTCGCCCACGCCGTTTCGCTCGGCAGCCGCAAGCAGGCGCTCGGGCGGCACATCTCCCAGTTCGGCATGCCGCCAACGCACCAGCGCCTCGGCCGCCACAACCTCTCCCGCAGGCATGGCGATGCAGGGCTGGAACCAGATCTCGATCCGCCCCTCGCTCTCCGTTGCCTGCCCCGAAAGCGCCCGGATCAGCGCACCGGCGAGCTGCGCTTCCGCTTCCTGCTCCGCGCGCAGTGCCGGATCGAAGATGGCGAAGCGGCCGCGGCCCTCCTCCTTCGCAACATAGGTCGCGAGATCCGCGTCCGAGAGCAGGCGTTCCGGGTTGCGGCTCCCGTCGGCACCGCCGCCATAGGCGATGCCGATCGACGCGCCGATCTGGCAAGCGTTGCCTTCGAAATCGATGGTCTTTGCGGTCTCGGTCACGATCGCGCCCGCGACCTCCTCCGCCCTCGCCGCGAAGCCGTCGGCGAGCACGACGCAAAACTCATCGCCGCCGGTACGGCAGACCGCAGCGTCCTCATGCTCCGTCCGCCCGGCGGGCGGCGTTCCGAGGCAGGCCACCATACGTTCCGCAGCCACCGACAGCACATGGTCGCCGGCGTCGTGACCGAGCGTATCGTTCACCGCCTTGAAGTGGTCGAGATCGACATGGAGGACCGCAACGCTCCGCGGCGCCCGCGCAGCAGCCTCTCCGCCGGGCCGAAGCCAGCTGCTGAGGACGCGCGTCAGCCCTCGCCGGTTCATCAGACCCGTGAGCGAATCGCGAAACGCGAGGCGTTCCATGTCGTCGCGCAGCTGGGAGAGCCGCTCATTGCCGGTTCGGAAGAGCATCGACGCGGCACCGAAGGTGGCGAGCGCATGGGCGATGAGGAAGATGCCGAGCCCGGGCCAGGTGGGCGCGCCACCGCGGCCAACGGCGATCAGCGTACTGAGAATCACCAGGCCGAGGAGCACCGAGCCGAGGGCAAGGCGGAAGCCCGCCGGGCTCTCGGCCTTCGGCAGCCGCTCGGAGAGGATCGCCAGGGCCGCCTCACGCGCCGACGGTCGTTCACCGACGGTGTCTTCGGCGCCCGCGGCATCTTCCGTCACGCGGCGCCCGCCGTCTGCAAGTTCCGCGAGAGCAGCCGTGTGCAGCCGGCGCTCCTCCTGCATCGTGTAGAGAGGTTCGAGCCAGTCCGGCATCGCCTCCGCCGCTGCATCCTCCAGCCCCAAAGCCGTCGCCTCAGCCGTGGCGTTCAGTGCTGCGATTGCCGCCTCCATCGGCGCAAGGGTTGCCCCCTCCATCGCGCGCGCGGCCTTGCGCGCCTCATCCACAGGCGCCTCTGGCGCGGCCTTCGCGATGCGCTCGAGCGAGGCGTCGAGCTCCGCGAGTGTCGCCACGTTCTCGTCCCGCCGGTCGCGAATGTCCTCCGCCACGCCCAGAAGCTGGCGCGCGAGCACATGGCGCACCACAGCGCGGACCGGCGGCTCCGCCGCTTCAATCCGCTCCTCGGCGATGCGCACGTGATCGAGCCGCTGGGCCACCTCGTCGGCCATCTGCATCACGCCGCTCAGGCGTTGGCGCGCCTTACCTGCCGCGCCAGTCGCCTCGGCAACCTCCGCCGCAGCCTCGGCATCGTTCAGCGCGTCTGCCACACCGCCCAGGGCCGATACCGCACGACGCAACGCCCTGGCTGGCGCATCCATGCCCGCGAACATCGCATCGACCTTGGCGGCCAGTGCCGCCGCAGCCGCTGCCCCCACGGCGTCGTCCCCGCCCGAGACTGCACCCGTTGCCTCGCTCATCGCTGCCCCCACTCCTGCAATCCGAATCCCTCGCGACCCATCCGGCCGCCCCCCTTTCAGTAGAAAGAAAGGGTTGCTGAATTATCCGCATGGGGAGCGGCGGGCTGCCGTGGTGGGGATGAGGCTGACGAGAGCTCCGATGGCGAAGACAATTTTGACGGTGGATGACAGCCGCAGCATTCGTGCGGCGTTGCGGGAAACGCTCGAAGAGCTCGGTTTCGAGGTCCTCGAGGCCGAAGATGGGGTGGATGGCTACGAAACGCTGTCCGCAAACGAGGTCGATCTCGTGATCACAGACCTCAACATGCCGCGCATGAACGGCATCGAACTGATTCGGAAGGTTCGGGCCGACGGGCGCTATGCCGGCCTGCCGCTTGTCATGCTGACGACGGAGAATCAGCCCGAAAAAATGAAGGAGGGGCGCGAAGCCGGCGCCTCGGGCTGGATCGTGAAGCCCTTCAACGAACTCCAGATCGAGATGATCGTGAAGAAGTTCGCCGTCGCATGATGCGCGGCGCGGGGCGCGTTCGAGCGGCGATGCGTAGGCCCGGAGGGACTCGAACCCCCAACCAAACCGTTATGAGCGGTCTGCTCTGACCAATTGAGCTACAGGCCCACGCCGCACCGTCGCTAAGGCGCGTGGGCGTGCCGGTCAACTCGGTGCGCGACGACCGCGCCGGAGCGACAGCCCCTTCCGCCATCCCCAGCCCTCGCCTATCACCGGGCGCGAAGGGCTGACGGCGGGAGGACGGCATGGCGGAGAATGGCGGCAAGAGCGGGCGAAACGCGCTCACCTATGCCGAGGCCGGGGTCGATATCGACGCCGGCAACGCGCTCGTCGAACGCATCAAGCCCGCCGCCGCGGAGACCAGCCGTCCCGGCGTGATGGCGGGTCTCGGCGGCTTCGGCGGGCTCTTACCTCAAGGCGGCCGGCTACGACGATGCGGTGCTCGTGGCGGCGACCGATGGCGTCGGCACCAAGCTCCGCCTCGCGATAGACACCGATGCGCTCGACGGCATCGGCCAGGACCTCGTGGCCATGTGCGTGAACGACCTTGTCTGCCAGGGCGCCGAACCGCTCTTCTTCCTCGACTACTTCGCCACGGGAAAACTCTCGGTCGACGCCGCCGCCCGGGTGGTCGAAGGGATCGCTCGCGCCTGCACCGCCTCGGGCGCGGCACTCCTCGGCGGCGAGACGGCCGAGATGCCCGGCATGTATGCGGACGGAGACTTCGACCTCGCCGGTTTCGCCGTCGGTGCCGTCGAGCGAGACGCGATGCTGCCGCGCGCCGTTCAGGCCGGAGATGTCCTGCTCGGCCTCGAGAGCGACGGTGTGCATTCGAACGGCTATTCGCTCGTGCGGCGAACGGTGGAGATCGCTGGCCTCGGCTGGGAAGCGCCCTGCCCGTTCCAGCCGACAACAACACTCGGCGACGCGCTCCTCCAGCCGACGCGTCTCTACGTGGCGCCCGTCCGCGCCGCCCTTGCCCGCGGCGGCCTGCGCGCCGCCTGCCACATTACCGGCGGCGGGCTCACGGAGAACCTTCCCCGGGTGCTGAGCGAGGGCTACGCCGCGCATATCGACCTCGACGCGATGCCCCTGCCGCCGGTCTTTCGCTGGCTCGTGGACACGGCAGGCATCGACATGGCCGAAGCGCTTCGCACCTACAACTGCGGCATCGGCATGGTGCTGGTAATGGCCGCCGATGCGGCGGAGGCGGAAGTCGAAGCCCTCACGGCCATGGGCGAACGTATCCGCGTCCTCGGGCGGATCGAGACCAGCGAAGGCCCCGCCGCCGTGCGCTACACGGGCAGCCTGGCATGAGCCGGCCCCGCATAGGCATCCTCGTCTCCGGCCGAGGGTCCAACATGATCGCGCTCCTCGATGCCATGGCCGATGGCAGTGTCGACGCAACCCCCGCTATCGTCCTCTCGAACGACCCCGAAGCGCCCGCGCTCGGCAAGGCGGCCGATCGCGGGGTCGACGCACGGGGCATCGATCATCGCCTGTTCCGGGGCGATCGCGCGGCCTTCGACACCACGCTTCTCGCGGCGCTCCAAGAGTGCGCGGTCGACATGGTGGTCTGTGCCGGCTTCATGCGGATCATGACACCGGTCATGATCACCCCTTGGGCCGGGCGCATGCTCAACATCCACCCCTCGCTCCTGCCATCCTTCCGAGGGCTCGACACCCATGCCCGGGCGCGCGCCGCCGGTTGCGCCATCCTGGGCTGCACGGTGCACGAAGTGATCGAGGACCTCGATGCGGGCCACATTCTCGGCCAGGCGGCCACCGCCGTGCGACCGGGCGAGGACCTCGAGACGCTCGACACCCGGATCCGCGCGCTAGAGCACCGTCTCTACCCCGCCGTGCTCGACGCCTTCCTGCGCGATCCCGAAAGCCTGAGGCAGACCCCGATCGCCCTGCTCGACCATGGATGACCGGCCGGTCAACGCGATCCGAAACCTCGGCACGGGCATGGCCGCCGCCTTCGCGCGCGCCGGCATCACCAAGGCCGCGGAGATCGAGTCGCTCGGCGCGGATGGAGCCTATGCCAAGCTGATCGCCGCGGGGGAGCGCCCGCACATCCTGGCCTTCCAGGCCGTCGCTCTCGGCCTCGAGGGGCGCCACTGGAACAGTGCCGAGGCGGCGGAGAAGGCCGCCCTGCGCCAACGCTTCGACGCCCTGCGGCGCGGCGAGGCCCCTGCGCCCACACCCAAGCCCGCCCCACCTGGCGGCGGCCGGGACGGCCAGCGGCTCAGCGCAGAGATGGAGGCCCAGCTCGACAACCTCGGGCTGCCCGCCCAGCCGAAGAGCACGGGCCGGCGGCGCAGGTGACGCAGCCTAGGTCGCGGGTTTCGCCATCACCTCCATCGTGAAGACCTCGACACCGGACGACGAGACGTCGCAGTCCACCGCCACCACGCGATCCTCGCCATCCAGCCGGACCGAGAAGCGCCCGCTCACATGCCACATATGGGCCGGCATGCGTTCGGTCCGGAAGCGTCCTTCGGGACGGGCGGCGGTGCCGTCCGCCTCCTCGAGCGCGTGCATGCCACGCGCCTGGCAGGCAAGCACCGCTTCGTCCGGTCGAAAAGGAATGGGCGGCACAGGGGCCGCAAGGGCGCCGATGCTGTGAAGGACCGTCAGCGCAAACAGGGCACCAGCGGCGCGGTAGCCATCGAAGAGCATCGTAACCTCCCTGAAGCCCGTCGCTCCAAGGTGGATGCCCGCACCAGCGCTCACCAGCCACCCTCACGAAAGCGTGGCTCGCGGTGCAGAGGATCACATCGCGGCCCCCGCCCGCTCCCCCGTTCACCGCCCCCCGCCCCCACCCGGCGCGGCCGCAGGTCGCGCCGGGTGGGGGCGGGGGGCGGGGGCGGGGCCGTCGCGCCCTGCTGGGCCCGCGTCAGCGGGACCTGCGGGGTGCAAGAACCGGATCAGCCGACGATTTCGGTGCCGGCAAAGAAATAGGCCATCTCGATGGCAGCGTTCTCGTCACTGTCCGAGCCATGGACCGAGTTCTCCCCGATCGACAGCGCGAACTCCTTGCGGATCGTGCCCTCCGCGGCCTCGGCCGGGTTCGTCGCACCCATCACTTCGCGGTTCTTCGCCACCGCGTCCTCGCCTTCGAGCACCTGCACCACCACCGGCGCCGAGCACATGAAGGATGTCAGCTCGTCGTAGAAGGGCCGTGCTGCGTGGACCTCGTAGAACTTCTCCGCCTGGGCCTTGGTCATGTGAATGCGCTTCTGCGCCACGATGCGCAGGCCCGCCGCCTCGAGCTTGGCGTTGATCGCGCCCGTGAGGTTGCGCTTGGTGGCATCGG
Organism: Pseudomonadota bacterium; assembly: GCA_038526025.1. Classification (GTDB taxonomy): domain Bacteria; phylum Pseudomonadota; class Alphaproteobacteria; order Rhodobacterales; family Rhodobacteraceae; genus Thermohalobaculum. The sequence continues at coordinate 1,959 of JBCBHB010000108.1, read as the reverse complement.
GCTTGATGATCGAGAAAGTGCGGCTGACAGCCATGGGAAGCTCCTGTGGTCTGGCGCCCCTCGTTCGGAGGTGGCGCGATCAGGCGCAGCCTTCCCAGGCGGCGCCCTCTGGATTGCGCGCGCGCCTTAGCACCGATGGAGAGCCCATGAAAGCGCATTTCCAGATGTTCGCGGCCTACAATGCCTGGGCCAACGAGCGGCTCTACGCCGCTGCCGCAGGGCTCACGAAAGAAGCGCTGGAAGAGGACCTCGGCGCGTTCTTCGGCAGTGTGTTCGGCACCCTCAATCATATCATGGTGGCCGACCTTCTCTGGCTCGCGCGTTTGAGAGAGCAGAGCGCGCCGAAACTCGCCCTCGCCGGCACGCTCCATGACACGCTCGACGAACTCACCGCCGCCCGCCGGGTGCTGGACGCCGATATCGTCCGCTACGCCGATGGCGTGACCGAGGATGAGCTCGCGGCAGAGATCACCTACACCACGATCACGGGGCCGATGACCATGACCCAGCGCCGCGATCAGGCCCTCGCGCATTTCTTCAACCATCAGACGCACCATCGCGGACAGGTTCACGCCCTTCTCACCCGCCTCACCGGCGACGCGCCGCCCCTCGACCTCCTGTTCTACCAACGCGAGCTCACATGAAGGGCTTCGAGGACTTCGCACCGGGCCAGGTCTTCGAGACCGCGAGCGAGACCCTGTCCGAAGCCGAGATCATCGCCTTCGCGGAGAAGTACGACTGGCAGTACTTCCACACCGACCCGGAGGCAGCGAAGGGCTCTCCCTATGGCGGGCTCATCGCTTCGGGCTTTCAAACACTGCTCACCGCGTTCGGCCTCACGCTCGCCGAGCGCCAGTGGCGGGAGAACAGCATGGGCAGCCCGGGCATGGACAACCTGCGGTGGCGCGCACCCGTTCGCCCGGGCGACACACTCAGGGTGACCGTGGAAGTGCTCGACACCCGGCCATCCCGCTCGAAGCCCGACCGGGGAACGGTCACCTTCGGCCAAACGGTCATCAATCAGGACGGCACGGTGGTGATGACCTTCGACACGATGGTGATCGTTCGCCGCCGCGCCCCTGCAGGCTGAGGATCAGTCCAGCGCTTGGACCGGGCCACGCGCCTTCGACGCCCACGGACCAGGGCGGGCCTTCGCCACCGTGGGCTGGATACTCTCCACCTCCGGCGGGGCGCGCCACTGCAGCAGCCAGTAGAGCAGGTTGTCGCCGAAGACCGGGCTCGCGACGATGTCCACATGCTCCTCGGGCAGGAGCAGCACCGAGCGGTAGACCTCGGCCGCATCGTGACCCGGATCGAACCGCTTCGGAATTGCCGACGACCGGAGCACCACACCGTCCCCTTCGGCGAAGCGGTCGATCTCGACGAGGCCGTCCTCGCCGATGCTCGCACCAGCCGCCGTCTCGAACCCGCCGCCCACAACGAGGAAGAGATCGAGATCCGCGGGCGGCAATGCGGGGCGGTCGATGGCGCGATGGAACTGTTCGGCGCGCGACAGCAGCTTCCCGAGATGCAGACGTGCCCGGGCGCGCCGTTCCTCGTCATTGGCGGCATCGGGCATCAGCACACGCAGCGTCTCGATGGCCTCTGGTGAGACCAGCCCCCAGCCCTGCTCTTCCCAGAAAGCAGGGTCATAGACCTCCTCGACGATCCGCCCCGACACATCGACCACGCGCCCCTCCGACGGCCTCGGCAGCAGCTGATAGATCGAGGGGAACGAGCCGAACAGCGCCGGCGGATAGTCCGGCGTGATCGCGCTGAAGGTCTTGCCGTTCACCAGGTTCTCAAGCGCGGTGACAGAGCCGCGGAAGGGCGGCGCCACCAGCACGACGTAGTCGACGTGCTTCGCCCCTTCCCAGGTCAGCTCCGGCAGCGACCCATCCGCCGGCAGGTCCTGCCCGCCATACATCAGGTAGTATCGCACCACGAGCGTGCCCATCG
>JBCBHB010000107.1:0-7744 GCA_038526025.1 Pseudomonadota bacterium | reverse complement strand
GGTGCCAACCGTAAGGCCGGGCGAGAAGGAAAAGACGCCGGGGTTCCGCACATCGCCGCCCACGACCACGGGCGCATAGGTTTCGATGGCAACGGAGACCTGCGGGTCGGCGAAGAACTCGCGCGCGCGCATGGCGGCTGCGAGCGTGGCCTCCGCCTCGTCGAGGGTAAGGCTCGAGAGAGCGTGGCTGCCGAAGCCGGGAAGGCGGACACGGCCGTCGAGGTCCACGGTACCCTCCCAGCGCTCGGCTTCGCCGAACACGGCCACGGAGACGCGGTCCCCGACGGTCAGCCGATAGGGTTCCGCCGCTGCGGGCATGGCGATTGCCGTGCCGAGAAGGGCAAGAAGGGCGACACGCCTCATGCGGGCTCCTTCCAGATCAGGGAGGTGCGGCGGGGGGATGGCAGCGCGCCCTGGGCCAGCATGCCGCCGCCGCGCTGGGCCCGGTTCGGCGCTGCATGGGTGAGAACAAGCCCGCGGGGTGTGCGCCCCAGCTCCGCCAGTACGCCGAGGCCGCGTTGCACGTCCTCCGACGGTGTCGCCCGGCAGCGGACGAGATAGGCGAGCGTGTCCGCCGCCTCGGCAAGCAGGTTCAGATCGGCCGCCCGGTCGAGGGCCGGCCCGTCGATGATAATCGCGTCATAGGCGCGAGAGAGATGATCGACGAGGCTGCGCACCTGGTCCGGCCGGACAGCGTCGGCCAGGGAGAAGGCAGGTCCCGCGGCGGCGAGAATGTCGATCTCGAGGCCGCCCACGCTGCTGATGGCCGCTTCCGGCGGGACCTCGCCATGCAGCGCGGCAATCAGGTCGTAGCCGCGCGGCTCCGCATGGGCGCGCCAGGGGCTCGCCCCGTAGAAGTCCGCATCCACGAGCAGCGTACGGCGCCCCGCGCGCTGGCACGTGGCCGCAAGGGCGAGGGCGGTGGTGCTCCGACCTTCCCGCGCCGTGGTGGAGGTCACGAGAACACTGGCCGCCCTGTGCGCCCCCGCGCCCGGGTCGAGCGTCAGCCGGAGGAGGCGCAGGCTTTCGGCGTAGGCGCAGTGGGGCTCCTTCGCGAGGTGCCGGGCAAGGCGCGCGGGCAAAGGGCTTGGCGGGCGCTCAAGTGCGGCCAGTACCGGCAGGCCGGTATCGCCCTCCAGCTGCGACGCGTTGCGGTAGCCCGAGAGCGTGAGCTCGCGGCCGAGGAAGGCGCCGGTTGAAAGGATGAGGCCCAGAACCCCGCCAAGCGCGATGATGAGCTTCTTCCGAGGATGCGTCGGCAGCTTCGGCATCACTGCCGTGGTGATGAGCGAGGCGTCCGGCTCGGCCAGGGCCTCCTGCGTGCGTGTTTCTTTGAGGCGCGAGAGGAGGTTCTGGTAGACGCGCTCGTTCGCCGCTGCCTCGAGCTCGAGCTGGCGGAGCGCGATCTCCGATTGGGACATCTCGGCAATGCGGGTTTCTAGGTTCTGCGCGAGGGCCACGAGGGCGCGTTCACGATCCTGCGCCACCGCCACGTCGCTCTCGAGCCGGGCGACGATCCGGTCGACCTCCGCCAAGATGGCCTCGTCGACGCGTGCCATCTCCGCCGCGGCGCGCATGCGCTCCGGGTGGCGGGCGCCGTAGCGGCTCGCAAGCTCAGCATCTTCCTGCGCCACAGTCGCCCGCTCGATGCGCAGACGATCGATGAGCGACGAGCCGAGGAGATCCGCCACCGCATCGAGCCCGCCGCTCTGCCGCGCCGTGGCGATCCGGTCATGCCGTGCCTTCGCGGCCTGGAAATCGGCGCGGGCCTCGGCGATCTCCGCAGAAATCGCGTCGAGCTCCCGCGGGGCGGCGAGGGGGCCTACTCCGGTTGCCGGAAGGGCGCGCTCGATCCGGAAGCGTTCGACGGCACGCTGGCTCGCGGCAACCTGTGTCTTGAGCACTTCTACGCGTTCAGCCAGCCACTCGGTCGCGCGCCTTGTCCCCTCGGTGCGCAGATCGAGCTGAGCGGCGATGTACGTACGGGCGACAGCGTCCGCGAGCACCGCAGCAAGCGCGGGATCCTCCGAGCGCACGGCTATGTTGAGGACATAGGAACTGCCCTGCTGCCAGACATCGAGGTTTCGGAGAAGACCCCCCACGATGGCGCTGATCCGCTCCTGCGGGGGCAGCTCCGGACGTTCCTCTGGCGGGTTGCCGAGCAGGCGGTCGATGAGCCCCGGCGACGGGATGCTGGTGTCGTATTCTGCCAGACGCTCAGGGCCCACGCGGCGCACGACACGCTCCATGAGCAGGTTGGAGCGGATCACCTGAACTTCTGTCTCGATCACAGGGTCGCTGAGCGTGAGGCCGGAGACCACCTCCGCCGCCGTCGTCACCCGACGCTCGCGGGTGTCGAGCATCACCTGGCTCGAGGCGGTGTAGACCGGCGGGATCAGGCTGACGATGAAGGCGGCGCAGGCGGCACCCAGAAGGGCTGCCGCGGCGATCCACCACTTGTACCGAAGGACGGCGGAAAGAAGCTCCGCCAAGCCGATTTCGTCGGCCTCTCCACGGTAGGGCTCCGAAACGGCAGGCGGCGTGCCACCGCCACGCCAGGGAGCGTGCGTCGTCTGCCTGTTCATCGTCTCAACCCCGGCGGGCTTCGGGACGACGCAAATCGCGGCTCAAGACGCTATCACACGTGGAAACGCCGTGGCGCAGGACGTAGCACCACAGGCGACCCTGACAACTTCAACTCAACCGTAGCGCGACTCTCTGCTGCGTTGCAATAGAACTGCATTGCAGTCGCGAAGTGAGAGGGTTGTGCGGCCACTAGAGCCGCTCCCGCACCTCGGGGCACACAGTGTCCATAACGACGACATAGCGCCGACGGATCCGGTCGCCGGACGCTGTATTGCCAGGATCGATCGTGAAGGTCAGGCGCGTTGCCTCAGGGATGGCGATGTCGAGCACCATCGTCTCTCCCGGCGCCATCGCGTTTTCGAGGATCGTGCCGGATGGAGCGGCAGTGGTGAAGGCGATGCCATCGGCGCTCCCGTCCGGCACTGTCACGAAGCCACACAAGCGCCCGGATGGCGACGCGGCCCCAAGATCCACTGCCTCGACAATCGGATGAGCCTTCTCGTCGCTGCCGGGCGAGAAGTTGGCGGGCACCACCGTCCATTCGCTCACCTGCAGCGGGCGCAGCCAGTCCAGACCCAGATAGGGCCGCCAGGGCGCCCCCGGCTTTCCGCCGCCAAGTGGCGTTAGGGCCCGAAGCTCGCCATCCACCACCGTGCTGTGCTGCCAGCGCCCGCCCTCGAGCGAGAACTCGAAGAAGCTGTCCGCCAGGACGCGTGTCGGTCCGAGCGACAGGGCACCCAGGTCGAGCCCTTGTCCGTCGCCGAGGGCGATGAGGGGCCGGGCAGGGTCGAGAACCGGTTCTCCGATCGGCTGACCGCGCGCATCGAGCCACTGCGCGCCGGGCAGGTCGACGGTGCGCGGGCTGCCCCAGATGACCAGCGCCTTGTCTCCGAACGCGATGGCGCGCGTGAGCGGGTCGAGCCCCAGCGCCCGTGCCTCCCCGGCGGGCAGCACGCGTTGCTGCATCAGCCTGAATGCCGCACCGGCCGGTCGCAAAGCGCCGTCAGGCTCTGTCAGGCCCATGTTGGGGAACCAGGTTTGCTCGGCCAGGGCGTACCAGGTCGCGCTTTCCACGCCGGCAGCGGCAAGCGCGGCGGTCATCTTCACCAGGTGGCCGGCAGCACCGGCGGGTGTCCCGCCCTCCTGTCCGAACTCGGTGGCGTGTATGCGGAGCGCCGGGGCCTCGAGACGGTCCCGCAGCATGGCCAGATGTCCGCCTACATGCTCCGGCGGTGAGGTGTAGGGGTGCAGCGCAACGGCATCGACATTGTCGAGCAACCCAGCCTCGGCTGCCGCTTCCAGGTAGTCCACGGGGATGGAATGCGCCGCGCCGCCGAGGAGCGTGACCGTTGCGCCCGCCTCATCGAGCCGCCGCCGTACCGCCTCGACGATATGCGCATGCGCCGCAGCCCGGGCTTCGTACCCCGACGCCTTCAGTGGACCCCATACGAAATTGGACGCGTTGAACTCGTTCCCGATCTCCACGGTGGTGACAGCCGGGAAGCGGTCGAGCGTTGCGAGAATGTAGTCGCCGAAAGCAGCAAGGGCCGCCGGGCCCTGAACGGTCGCACCGTCCTCATAGGCCGGATGGCGGGCGAGGAACACGAAATGGGTATCGATATCTTCCGCCGCGAGCGTATCGGCAAAGCTGCGACGCGGGCCGTCGAACACATAGGCACCTGCCGCCGTCTCACCGACCTCCCATCGGACGGAGTCGCGGACATGCCCGGCCTCCAGCTCCCGCACCTCCGCCGCGAGGCCGATGTCCCATCCCTGGGAGAAGTGCGTGGCGACGCCCAGATCCATTGCATCCTCCGCATCGCGGTGTCCCGAGGCCGCTTCTGCTTCAGAAGGGCACAGAAAGGCTTGCCTTCAAGGCCAGGTGCACGACTTATTGCTGCAGGTGCGTAATGCCTGTGCTCGCGCAACGGTTGCTTGGGTCTCCACGTTAAACCGGCAACGAAAGGGCAGCGCGCATGCGGATCCTTCAATGCGGTGTGGCCTACAGCCCGAATGTGGGCGACGGGCTGATCGCGTCTTGCATGGCCTATGCGGTGGGCCGGCTTCTGCCGGGCGCCACCATGGTCTCGCTCGATCTTGCGGGGCGCACGGGCTTCGCCGAGGACGACACGCGAAGCGGGCTCCTCGGGCGCACGGGGGCGCTGCGGTTGCTCTCCGCCCTGCCCGGGCCGGCACGGCGCGCGGCGGTGCGCTTCATGCTCGAGCGACGCCTCAAGGCGCTGGAGCCCGAGTGGTCGGCCATGGTGGCGGAAGCCGATGCGGCGATCATCGGCGGCGGCCAGCTCTTCGCCGATGCAGACCTGAACTTTCCCCTGAAGATCGGCCGGGTAGCGACGCTCCTCTCCGAGCGCAGCCTGCCTGTCGCCATCCATGCCGCTGGGGTCACGGGCCACTGGAGCCGGGAAGGCAGCGCTCATTTCGGGGCACTGGGTGGCGCGACGCTCCGCGCCGTCGGCCTGCGCGACACCGGGTCGATCGGCCATTGGCAGCAACAGGCGGCGTTCGGTCCCGAGCCGGCGCTGACCCTCGACCCTGGCCTCCTCACCGGCGATGCGTTTCCGGCATCAGCGCCTGGGGCGGCAGCCCCCATAGGCCTCGGCATCGCCGATGCAACGCTTCTGGCCTACCATGCCGAGGGCGGGGTTGCGGGCGGCGGCGTGGACTTTCAGGCGCAGCTCGCCAAGGCCCTGGCGAAAGCCGGCTATCCGGTTCTCCTCTTCTGCAACGGGGCTGAAGAGGATGCCCGCGCGCTCGACAAGGTGCAGCTCCACCCGGCGCTGGCGCCGCTGATCGCTGATGGTCAGGTGACGGCGGCGCCACGGCCGCTCACGCCCGAGGCACTCGCCCGCACGGTTGCACGCTGCCGCGGGATCGTCGCCCATCGGCTCCACGCGATCATCGCCGCCTATGCCTATGGCCTGCCCGCGCTCGCGCTGGGCTGGGACGCCAAGGTGGCGAGCTTTCATCGGGAGGTGGGGCGGGAGGCGCATACGCTCACCGACCCGAATGTTTGCCCGGCCGACGTAGCGGCGGCGGTCCGCGCAGCGATGGCAGACCCCGTGCCCGAGGCCAGGCGGGCGGCGATGGCGGCCCGGGCCCTTGCGGACATGGCGGCCACGTTGCGGCAGCTCGGGCTGCCGGTAGCGCATCCGGCGGAAGCAGCAGATGGGGAGGACCGCGTGGCATGAGCGGACAGCGCGTCGTGATCGTGAACGATTTCAGCGTGGCCCGCGGCGGCGCGACCGCCCTGGCTCTCTTGGCCGCGGAACTGATCGCAGCGACTGGGCGAGAGGTAGTCTACCTCTCGGGCGATGCCGGCGGGGCGGAGCGCTTGTCGCGCGCCGGCGTTCCCAACCCCGGTTTTGGCGCACAATCCCTCCTAGCCCGCGGGCGTGCTTCCGCCTTCGTCTCGGGGCTTTGGAACGGCGCCGCTGCACGTTTCCTTTCCGACTGGATCGCTCGCGAAGGGCGCCCGGATGATGTCTACCACCTGCACGGCTGGTCCCAGATCTTTTCGCCGGCTGTGTTCTCCGCCTTGTCGGGTGTCCGGGAACGGCTGGTGGTGCACGCGCATGACTTCTTCCTGGCCTGCCCGAACGGGGCGTTCTGGGATTATGGCGGGGAGGCAGCCTGCCACCGCCGCCCGTTATCCACCGCTTGCCTCGCTGCGCGCTGCGACCGCCGATCGAGCGCTCAGAAGTACTGGCGGGCGGGCCGGCACGCGCTCCGGCAAGGTTCCTTTCGCTTTGGCGCGGCAGGCCCGGAAATACTGCTCATCCATGCGGGCATGCTGCCGTTCTTCGAGCGTGCCGGGTTCGACCCGCAGTGTCTCACAGTGCTGCCGAACCCTGTGGCCGAGGCGGCGGAACCGCCTGTTGATGCGGCCTCCAAGCAGGGTTTCGTTTTCGTCGGGCGGCTCGATCCGGAGAAAGGGGCGCTAACGGCGGCTCGGGCCGCGGCAGAGGCTGGCGTCGCGCTGCGGCTGGTGGGTGAAGGGCCGGAGCGAGACGCCATTGCAGCGCTCATACCCCCGCCTGAGATGACCGGTTGGCTGGATCGGCAGGCGGTGACGGCAGAGATCCGGCGCGCCCGGGCGCTCGTGATGCCCTCACGCTACGCGGAGCCCTTCGGCCTCGTCGCGGTGGAGGCGCTGCGGCAGGGCGTTCCGGTGGTCCTGCCTTCCCATGCGCTCATCGCGGCCGTTTGTGCGGCAACGGGCGCAGGCGCGGTGTATGATGCGAGCGATCCGGGCGCGCTTTCCGCCACGCTCCGGCATCTCGCGACCGACGATGCAGCGATCGCGACGATGGCGGCGAACGCGCCGGCTGCTGCTGCGGAGATGGCAACCACGCCATCTGCCTGGTGCGACGGCTTGCTGGCAGCCTACGCGCGCACCGAACGCTTGCCGGTAGCCGCTCAGTAACGGCACTGCTTAGAGACCGGCTGCGCGTTCTGGTTCCAGCCTGCCGATCAGAGCGTGGGAGAGGCCGAGGAGGTTGCCGCGCAACCGTCCCGTACGGTCGACCCAGGGCTCCGGGCGCAAGCTGCGCCAAGCGTTCGCGGCGAGGTTTCGCCCCACCTGCCGGAGGGCTCGCCATCCCGCCAGGGTCCCCTTGCGCCAGAGATAGAGCGGGTTCACCACCTGCGAGTAGCCGAGCCTGAGCCCCGGTGTGCGCCCGGACTTCACGCCGAGATGCACGCCGCGCGCGTGCGCGCTTCTCAGGATCGCGCCATGTTCGGCAAGCCGACGGGAGAAATCCACATCCTCGAGCCAAGCGTAGAGCGGTAGCCGTTCGTCGAAGGCGATGCCGGCCGTGGCCACCATATCGCGCCGCACCGCCATGTTGCATCCATATCCGTTATGAACGGGCATGACGCCCGACGCGGCATCCTCCGGCACGCCCCCTGGTTCCGTGCCAATCAGCGCCGTCGCCTCTTCAAGGGGCAGGCCCGGGCCCAGAATACCGTCGGCCAGCACCGTGCCGGTGACGACAGCAGCATCGGGCCGGGCCAGCATCAGCGCGCCGATCGCGCCGAGATAGCCGGGGGCAGGCACGAAATCGTCGTCGAAGAACACCACCACACATCCCGGCGGCGCGCGGTCGAGGATGTCGTTTCGCTGCCCGCAGGCGCCTGG
>JBCBHB010000106.1:0-7755 GCA_038526025.1 Pseudomonadota bacterium | reverse complement strand
CTTCCTGCCCACGGCCCGAGATGGCGAGATGGGCGATGCCGAGCGCGCTGAAGGCAGGAAGAAGCGCGCCGCGCGGGCCGCAGTTTCACGCTGCTCGCCGCCGGCACCTTCATCGTGCTGCTGCTCGGGCTGGTCCGCTAACCGATGCTCCTCTCGCGGCGGACGCTCTTCGGGCTCAACCTTGCCCTTCTCCTCGCCTGGCCCGTGGCCTGGACCGCGCCGCTCGCCCGTGCGGGCCTCCTGCCCTTCTTCCAGGGCAAGGAGGTCAGCATTATCGGCGGTCTCGGCGCGCTCTGGGAGGCGGATGCCCTCCTCGCCATCCTCGTCTTCCTCTTCGCCATCCTCATGCCCGTGGCAAAGACCGCCGCGCTCGGCCTGCTCCTTGCCGGCCGCCTGAGCGCCCGGGCCGAGCCGGTCATCGCGCTTCTCGGCAAGCTCTCCATGGCGGAGGTGTTCCTCGTCGCCCTCTACATCGTGGTGGTGAAGGGCGTGGGCCTCGGCCATGTCACGCCCGCCTGGGGCCTCTGGCTCTTCACCGCCTGCGTGTTTGTCCAAATCGCGATTGCAGAGCTCGCGTCACACCGGCGCGATTGACCCGCGGCGCGCCAGCGGTCAGACGAAGCATATGGGCCTCTTCCTCCTCGTCATCGGCATCGGCTCGGCGGTGCTCATCTTCTTCGCCACACTCTACAGCCTCGCCCAGGCGATGCTGGGCGATGGCTGGCTGCAGCGTGCGCATCTGGCAGCGCTCATTCTCACGATGGTGGTGATGGGCGCGCTCTACGAGGAGATGATCCCGCTCGCCCGCATCTCCGCCGTGCCGCTCCTGCTGGTGGGCATGTGGTGCTTCTGGCTCGAGGAACGCTGGTTCAAGGTTTTCCCGTTCCTCACCCAGCTCTTCGCCCTCACCCTCGTCCTAGGCTTCGTCGCCCTCTGACCGCAGCAGCCCGTTCCGCGAATGGGCCGGGCAGTCACGCGGCGGGCGGGTGGGGGCGGGCGGGTGGAGGCGGGGCTGGACGGCTCTTTCGCGGAACGGGCACGGCCTCTAAGCTGCGCCCATGGCGAAGTTACGCACTTCCTTCATCTGCCGCTCCTGCGGGCAGGTCCATGGCAAATGGGCCGGCCAGTGCGAGGGGTGCGGCGCCTGGAACACGCTCGAGGAAGACACGGGCCTCGGCGCCGCGGGGCCCACGCAAAGCCGCGCCCTCGGTACGGCCCGCGGCAAGGGCATGGCGCTCTCGGCGCTCGATGCGGACGAAGCGCCGCCCCCCCGCCTCGCCGCCGGCATTGCGGAGCTCGACCGGGTGCTGGGGGGCGGGCTCGTCCCCGGCTCCGCGGTTCTCGTGGGGGGCGATCCGGGCATCGGCAAGTCCACCCTCCTCCTCCAGGCTGCCGCCGCCTTCGCCGCGCAAGGCGCGCGCACCGTCTATGTCTCGGGCGAGGAGGCGATGGCGCAGGTGCGCCTGCGTGCCGGCCGCCTCGGCCTCCAGGGCGCGCCCGTGGCCCTCGCCGCGGAGACGGGCCTGCGCGACATCCTCACCACCCTCGATGCCGATCCCCCCGCCCTCGCCATCATCGACAGTATCCAGACGCTCTGGCTCGACACCGTTGAGAGCGCGCCGGGCTCCGTCTCCCAGCTCCGCGCCGCGGTCCACGAGCTCGTCTCCTTCGCCAAGCGCCGCGGCACCGCCGTGCTCCTCGTCGGCCATGTGACGAAGGACGGGCAGATCGCGGGCCCCCGTGTCGTCGAGCACATGGTCGACACGGTGCTCTATTTCGAAGGCGAGCGGGGGCATCAGTTCCGCATCCTGCGCGCCGTGAAGAACCGCTTTGGCCCGGCGGACGAGATCGGTGTGTTCGAGATGACCGGGCGGGGCCTCGCGGAGGTTTCGAACCCCTCCGCCCTCTTCCTCGGTGAACGCGGCAATCCGGCACCCGGCACCGTGGTCTTCGCCGGGATCGAGGGGACGCGCCCGCTCCTCACCGAGTTTCAGGCCCTCGTCGCCCCCTCCGCCCTCGGCACCCCCCGCCGCGCCGTGGTGGGCTGGGACAGCGGGCGCCTCGCGATGACCCTTGCCGTGCTGGAGGCGCGCGCAGGCCTCAGCCTCGCGGGCCATGACGTCTATCTCAACGTCGCCGGCGGTCTGCGCATCGCCGAGCCCGCGGCCGATCTTGCCGCGGCCGCCGCTCTCCTCACCGCGCATACGGGGCAGCCCCTGGGTGCGGAGACGGTGATCTTCGGGGAGATCAGCCTCACCGGCGCGCTCAGACCCGTGGCACAGACCGAGGCGCGCTTGCGCGAGGCCGCAAAGCTCGGCTTCTCCCGTGCCATTCTGCCGAACGCCCCGCGCAGTGCACGCAGCGGTGGCGACACGGGCGCCACATCCCGCTCGCCTGATAAGGGTGTCGAACTGACACGCGTTGCGGATTTGGCGAGTTTTGCTACCACTATCGGCGCCGCGGACTGACACCCACGGCCCGCAACAGAGCAAACCGCAGAAGCCGGAGCCTGGGGGACAGCATGGAATTCACCATCGTCGATGGCGGCGTGGGCGCGGTGGCCCTCATCTCCGGCATCCTTGCGTATGCGCGCGGGCTGACGCGGGAGCTCTTCGCGATCTTCGGCTGGGTCGCCGCAGCGGGGCTCGCCTTCTACCTGGCGCCCTTCGTCGAGCCGCTGATCCGCGAAGCGCCGGTGATTGGCTCCTTCCTGGCCTCCTCCTGCGTGATCTCCATGGTCACGGCCTTCGTGCTGGTGGTAGCGCTGGGGCTGCTTGTTCTCTCGGTCTTCACACCGCTGGCCTCGTCGCTGGTGCTCGACAGTCCGCTGGCGCCGATCGACCGGACGCTCGGTTTCGTCTTCGGCGTCGCCCGAGGCCTCGCGCTCGTCGCCGTCGCCTATTTCCTCTACCTCAACCTCGCGGGCGGTCAGGAATGGCTGCCGCTCGAGAATGCCGCATCGAAGGTGTTGTTCGACGACGCCGTCCGGATCGTCGAGGAGCAGATGCCTGCCGAGATCCCGAGCTGGTTCGGCGAGCGCATCGACGCGCTGATGACGCCCTGCGGCGCAAGCATCGACACGTCGCCGACCACGACCCCGACCGAGGGTACGACAACCGGTACGGGCGATGCGGCATCCAGCACGGGCGAGACGCAGAACTGAGAGCGGGAAGGCAGATCCGATGATCGATGCTTTCCGCAGCCGGGCCTGGCGGCAGCGCCGTCGCCTGGCGCTCGTCTCCCTGCTGAGCGGGCTCGCCTGGTTCCTGGCCACCGGCGGCGGTTCGCCCGTCACGCTCGTCGCCGTGATGCTGGGAAGCATGCTCGCAACCGCCCTGTGGCTCACCGCCATGCCCGCCTGGCGGGGAATCGCGAGCGGGCTTGCCATGGGCTACGTGATCACGGCCCTCGCCGGCGCGCTCTTCTTCGATCTGAGCGGCTGGGGCTTTCATGCCGCCGCCTTGATCCTGGGCCTTCTCCTCGGCCTCTTCCGCGCGCTCATCATGGTCTCCCTGCCGCTCGGCAAGCTCACCCAGGCGGTGCGCGGCCGGGCGGCCGTGGCCATGCCGCCCGCCGAGGCGCTGGAGCTGCTGATCAACGACGAGGGCGCCGGCGACACGCCGAAATGGCACCCCGATCTCGACCGGATCGAGCGGGATGCCGAGCGGCCGGACCGCGCGCTGCTCTACATGAAGTCGTACGACGGCGAGGAGCCGGGCATCGCGGAAGCCATCACGCTGGAGCACGAGCCCGGGAAACGCTTCAAGGCGCAGGCGCGTAACATCGGTTTCGGCAGCGATGTCGACGGCGGGGCCGTGACCATCGCCACCTTCGAAGCAGAGCCCCATCCCCGCGGCGCGCTCCTCACGATCACCGAGGAGAACACCCTGCCCGCAGCGCTTCTCCTCGGCATGTGGATCGACGACGCACCCGGCGACTACGCCGACCGCTTCGCCGCCATCGTGGAAGAGCGGCCGGACTATTCCTTCTTCACGGCGGACCACGCCTTTGTCCGATACTGGACCAAAGTCCTCCCCTCTGAGTGAGGCGCCGCCTTGCCGCGCTGAAACGGAACCGAGTTTCGTTACGATGTGATGACAGCGCCGCACCGGCCCGCTATATCCGGCCCGTAAGGCGGCGCGTGTCACGGAGCCCGATCATGGACATGGACGAGCGAGGCCACGGCGGGGAGACGCCGTGGGATGATGACGCGTTGCACGAGGAGTGCGGCGTCTACGGCGTGCTCGGCACGGACGAGGCGGCCAACTACGTGGCCCTCGGCCTGCATGCGCTCCAGCATCGCGGACAGGAGGCCGCCGGCATCGCGGCCTATCACCCGGAGACGGGCTTCAACACGGTGCGCCGCATCGGGCTGGTGCGGGACAATTTCACCAAGAAACCGGTGATGGACGCCCTGCCCGGCCGGATCGCGATCGGCCATACGCGCTACTCCACGGCGGGCGACAAGAACGTGCCCTCGCTGCGCGACACCCAGCCGCTCTATGCGGAGTTCGCGCTCGGCTCCTGCGCCATCGCCCATAACGGCAATCTCACGAATGCGGACGAGCTGCGCGCCCAGCTCATCGAGCGTGGCTCCATCTTCCAGTCGGGCTCCGACACGGAATGCATCGTCCACCTGATGGCCCGCTCGATCCAGAAGACGATCCCTGAGCGGATGAAGGACGCGCTGAGGCTGGTGGAAGGCGCTTTCAGCGTCATCGCCATGACGCGCTCCAAGATCATCGGCGTGCGCGACCCGCTGGGCGTGCGCCCCCTCGTCCTCGGCCGGATGACCACGCATACCGGGCCGGGCGGGGACGGCTACATCCTTGCCTCCGAGACCTGTGCGCTCGACATTGTCGGGGCCGATTTCATCCGCGAGGTGGAGCCCGGGGAGATGGTCATCATCTCCGAGGAGGGGATCGAAAGCTCCCGCCCCTTCGAGCCCAAGCGCTCCCGCTTCTGCGTCTTCGAATACGTCTACTTCTCGCGGCCGGACAGCCTGATCGGCGGCACCAGCGTCTACGAGGCGCGCCGGCGCATCGGTGTGGAACTCGCGCGCGAGGCACCGGCGGAGGCGGATCTCGTCTGCCCCGTGCCGGACAGCGGCACGCCCGCCGCCATCGGCTACAGCCAGGAAAGCGGCATCCCCTACGCCATGGGGATCATCAAGAACCAGTATGTGGGCCGCACCTTCATCGAGCCGACGGACCAGATCCGCGACATGGGCGTGCGCCTCAAGCTCAACATCAACCGTGCCGTGGTGCGCGGCCGGCGCCTGGTGCTGGTCGACGACAGCGTGGTCCGCGGCACCACCAGCCGCAAGATCAAGGACATGCTGCTGGACGCGGGCGCTGCAGAGGTTCATTTCCGCATCGCCTCCCCGCCCACCAAGTGGCCGTGCTTCTACGGTGTCGACACACCGAACCGGGACAAGCTGCTGGCCGCCACGATGAGCGAGGACGAGATCTGCGCCCATCTCGGCGTGGACAGCCTCAAGTTCGTCTCGCTCGACGGCCTCTATCGCGCCGCCGGCGAGGCCAAGGGGCGCGATGCGGCCGACCCGCGCTTCTGCGATGCCTGCTTCTCGGGCGACTACCCCATCAAACCCCTCGACGCCGAACGCCGCGGCGCGCTGAAGGTACCGGAGAAAACCCCCGCCTGAACGGGGGTTGGGCCAAGTAAGACTGCTCAAATAACGAGCACGGTGCCACTCGTTATCCGCGTGAAGAACCGGTTGGCTTTTTTGACGCTGGTTATCGCCATTACATGATTGCCCATGGGTTAGCTCGCCTCTAGGTTGCGTTGCAACAGGGCCGAGCTTTCCAGCACCAGTCGGGGCAGCGGAATGGGCGAAGACATGTTGGCGCATTGGGCGGAGCTTGCGGGGTATCTCGCCTCCGGTCTCGTGTTCCTGACCTTCTGCATGAAGACGCTCATCCCCCTCCGCGTGGCGGCGATCCTCTCGAACATTGCCTTCATTGCCTACAGCTGGGGCACAGGGTTGCTGCCGGTTCTGATCCTCCATGCCGCGCTCCTGCCGCTCAACCTCGTCCGCACAGCGCAGCAGATCAGGCTCAGAAACCGCGTCCGGGCCGCCGCGCGCGGCGATATCAGCATCGAGACGCTCATCCCTTTCATGGAGCGGCGGCGCTGCCCTCAGGGAGAGATCCTTTTCCGGAAGGGCGAACCGGCGAATTTCATGTTCTACCTCGCCAGCGGCCGCGTCACGCTTCAGGAGGTGGAGAAGACACTGGAGCCCGGCGCGCTCGTCGGCGAGATCGGCCTCTTTGCGGAGGACGGGCGGCGCATGGCGACCGTGCGCTGCCTCGAGCCCTGCGAGATCTGCGTGCTGACGCGGACCGAGGTGGAGAGGCTATTCTATGAACATCCGGCGTTCGGCTTCTTCCTAACCCGCCTGATCACCAAACGCCTGCTCGAGAACCAGCGCAGCACCGAGGCGCAGCTGGCGGATGCGCGGCGCGCCGTGGTCCGTCCCCCCATCAGGCCGCTTGCGCCCGCGCTTCTGCGCACGCCCGAGCACGCCGCTCGGCGCTGAGCCCCGCACGCGCTTCCCTGCCGGGCCGGGATGGCGTAAGGCCCGCGCATGGGAATTCTCGACACTAAGGTGGCGCTGGTAACCGGCGCCTCGCGCGGTTTCGGCTTTGCGGCCGCCCGTGCCTTCGCCGCCCAAGGGGCACATGTGGTCGCCGTGGCGCGCACCCTCGGCGGGCTGGAGGAGCTGGACGACCGGATCCGGGAGGGAGGGGTGGCCGAGGGCGCAACGCTCGTCCCCCTCGACGTGACGGACGATCCCGGCATCCAGCGCATGGCGCAGGCCATTCATGGCCGCTTTCAGCGCGTCGACCTGTGGTTCCACACCGCAACCTTCGGGCCGCAACTGGAGCCGACGCCGCATATTCTCGACAAGGATCTCGAGAAGGCCTGGGGCACGAATGTGAAAGCCTTCCAGCGGCTGATCCGGATGGTGGACCCGCTCCTCAGGCTCGCACCGCGCGGCGTCGCCCTCGTCGCCGCCGATCCGCAACCGCCGGAACCCTTCTGGGGGGCCTACACGGCAACGAAGGCCGCCCAGTCGGCGCTGACCCGAAGCTGGGCGGCGGAGGCGCGGCGTGATTACACCGTGGCCGAGATCGTGCCACCGGCCATGCCCACAGCGCTCCGCTCGAAGTTCTTCCCGGGCGAGACGCGCGAGAAGCTCACGAGCATCGACGACGCGGCAACCGCCCTGGTCCAAGCGCTCGGCCGGCCAATCGAGCCCGGATCGCGCCTCGTTCTCTGATCCTGCGGCCGATCCTGGGGCCCTTGCGCATCGTTCTCATCCTCCCGTTCAAAAACCGTCGCGAAAGCGTCATCGCCCTCGCATAGGCCACGCTTCGGAGATCCGTGCGGCGTCAGGGGCGCCAGAAGCGCGGGACCGGGGACAGGACAGCCAAGGGTCGCGACGATGAACGATTTCGAGAACAACTTCACGCTTCAGCTCTTCCACCTCTCGGACCAGGAGGCGAACACCACCTCCGTCGAGCTCGCGCCGAACCTCTCGGCCATCTACAACGTGCTGAGCGCCGAGGACATCGACGGCGACGGCGAGGCCGGCTACGCCGACACTCTGTTCCTCTCTTCGGGCGATGCCTGGATCCCGGGCCTCTTCTACGAAGCCTCGGAGAGCATCTACGGCATTCCGGGCGCGGCCGATATTGAGATCCAGAACGAGCTCGGCATCCAGGCCATCGG
>JBCBHB010000105.1:0-7771 GCA_038526025.1 Pseudomonadota bacterium | reverse complement strand
CGCATGCCGGGGCAGGACGCCTGCCCATGGCGGAGCTGGTGCAGCCGGCCATGCGGGCCGCGCGCGAGGGCGTGGCGCTGAGTGCCTTTCAGGCGCGGCTCGGGCAGATCGTGGCACCGATCATCGGGGCGAGTTCGGCGGCGGCGGCACTCAACTGCGATGCCGAGGGTGTGCCGCTTGGCGAGGGAGCGCTGCGCCGCAACCCGGCCTTTGCCGATGTGCTGGAAGTGATGGCGCATGAGGGCCCGGATTTCGTGGCGCGCGGCGAGGTGGCCCAGGGCCTGCTGGCACTGGCGGCGGATGGGGGGCATCTCAGCCGGGAGGACCTTGCGCGCTGGCGGCCGGTGGTGCGGGCGCCGCTGGAGGCGCACCGGGGGGCGGTGACGCTGGCGCTCAACCCGCCGCCGGCGCTGGGCGGGGCGCTTGTGGCCTTCCCGCTCGCGCTGGCGCCCCATGGCGCGGGGCCGGCGGAGATGGCGCGTGCCTTCGCGCTGACGGCAGAGGCCCGCGGCGAGAGCGGGATCGATGACGATGTGGCAGCCGGGGCGGGCTGGCTCGGGGCGGAGCGGCAGGTCATCCGGTTCAGGGCCGCGCTCGAGGCGTTGACGGCAGGGCGCCCTGCAGCGCGGCGCGGCACGACGCATCTCTCGGCAGTGGACAGCGCCGGTGGTGCAGCGGCGCTGACGCTGTCGAACGGCGAGGGCTGCGGGCTGATCGTGCCCGGGACCGGGATCATGCCCAACAACATGCTGGGCGAGGAGGATCTGGTGCCGGGGCTGGCGGCGGGGCGGCCCTTCGACTGGGCGCCGGCGACGCGGCTTTCCTCGATGATGGCGCCGCTGGTGGCGAGCCGGCCCGATGGGGCATTCTGGGTGCTGGGCTCCGGCGGGTCCAACCGGATCAGGACCGCGCTCACGCAGGTTCTGCTGCGGCTGATCGATCATGGGGACGGCTTGGCTGAGGCGGTGGCGGCGCCGCGGCTCCATGTCGAGGGCGTTGGCGCGGCGGCTGTGCTGGACTACGAACGGCCGGGGCTGGGCAGTGGCGAGGAGGCCGCGCTGAAGGATGCCTGGGCGGGCCTGAAGGGGGCAGCGGCGCCTGACCGGGAGGATGCCGAGGCATGGGCCGCGCTCGGCTCGCGGGCCTGGGAGGCGCCTTCGATGTTTTTCGGTGGCGTGCATGGCGTGATGCGGGAGGCGCGTGGCGGGTTGCAGGCGGCCGGCGACCTGCGGCGGGCCGGGGTGGCCTGCGTCATGTGATGCGGGCGGGCTGACGAATGCCCCGTGCTGCCCCGTGCTGCCTCGTGCCGCCGCAGCGCGGCGCCGCCGGCCCGCCTGCCAGCTGCCCCTCTGTGGAACCACGATCGATCGCGCTGAGCAGGCGCGGGTGACGCAGAGATATGCCGCAACGATCTTTGCCAATCGATATGTCGCACGAAACTATCTTGCCGGGCGGTTGACGGCGCGCGTGGCGAGCCGTAATGCCTCGGGGGCGAATGGTGCGGCGCAGCGCGGTCTGGCGCGCCCCGGTTACGAGACAGCCTGGAGAGAATGATGGCGGCCGATGGCGATCTGAAGGATGTGGCGAGCCCTGTTGCCGAGGCCGGCTTCTGGCAGGCGGCCGCGTTGCAGGCCCAGGTGGCCGAGGCCGGCGCTGCTGCAAAGGCGCTGACCGGCGCGGCGGCGCAGGGCCTGAAGGCGAGGCTCGCGACGGGCGGGCGCGTCTCGGGCCGGGCGCTCGACGGCGCGCAGGAGGCGACGCATGGCCTCGCCTGGCTCGCCACCTATGCCGAGAGCCTTGTGCAGATGGCCGATTGGGCCGCCCGGCTGGACGGGGAAGGGCGCTTCGGGGAGATGGAACGGCTGGTGCTGGCCGTGGGCGCGGGCGAGTACTGTGCGCAGATCCTGGGCGGCGTCCCGATGAACCAGGGCGAGATCGTGCGCCCCGCGGATCTCGGCCTCGGCGCCGAGGCGCTGGCGGCGTTCCGGGTGCCAGCTGTCGAGGCACTGATCGCAGGCGGCAACACGCCCGCAGCGCGGCACAGGCTGGCCGCGCTGATGGCCGAGCGCGAGGGCGTGGCGAGCTTCGGCGACCCGGGCCTCGACGAGGAATACGAGATGATCCGGGAGCAGTTCCGCCGCTTCTCGGACGACAAGGTGGCGCCGCATGCGCATGGCTGGCATCTCGACGACCAGCTCGTGCCCATGGAGGTCCTCGAGGAGATGGCCGAACTCGGTGTCTTCGGGCTGACGATCCCGGAGGAGCATGGCGGCTTCGGGATGGGCAAGACCGCGATGTGCGTGGTCTCGGAGGAGCTCAGCCGCGGCTATATCGGGGTGGGCTCGCTGGGCACGCGCTCGGAAATTGCGGCGGAGCTCATCCTCTGCGGCGGCACGGAGGCGCAGAAGGCGCATTACCTGCCGAAGCTCGCCTCGGGCGAGATTCTACCGACGGCGGTGTTTACGGAGCCCAACACGGGCTCGGATCTCGGCGCGCTGAAGACGCGGGCGGTGCGCGAGGGGGATGACTGGGTGATCACGGGCAGCAAGACCTGGATCACCCATGCGGCACGGACGGATCTGATGACCGTGCTGGCGCGGACCGACCCGGGCACCGATAACTATGCAGGGCTTTCGATGTTCCTGGCGCCCAAGACGCGCGGGGACTGCGAGACGCCCTTTCCGGATGCCACGCTCTCGGGCGGGGAGATCGAGGTGCTCGGCTACCGGGGCATGAAGGAGTACACGCTGGCGCTGGACGGCCACCGGATTGCGGGCGATGCGCTCCTGGGCGGCGTGGAGGGGCAGGGCTTCAAGCAGCTCATGCAGACCTTCGAGAGCGCGCGTATCCAGACCGCGGCGCGCGCGGTGGGCGTGGCGCAGAACGCGCTGGATGTCGGCCTCCGCTACGCGCAGGAGCGGGAGGCTTTCGGGCGGCCGATCGTGGCCTTCGGCCGCGTGGCCTCGAAGCTCGCGATGATGGCCGCCGAGATCATGATCGCCCGCCAGCTGACCTATTTCTCCGCGCGGGAGAAGGACGCGGACCGGCGCTGCGACCTCGAGGCGGGCATGGCGAAGCTGCTGGCGGCGCGCGTGGCCTGGGCGGCGGCGGACAATGCGCTGCAGATCCATGGCGGAAACGGCTTCGCGCTCGAGTACCCGGTCAGCCGCATCCTCTGCGATGCGCGCATCCTCAACATCTTCGAGGGTGCTGGCGAGATCCAGGCCCAGGTCATCGCCCGTCGTCTGCTCGAGACCGCCTAACTTGGCAGAGTTTGGGCGGTCTACGGCGAGTTTTCGGATCTCCGGGGGCGACGTCGATCCGGATGTCGTGACCGCCGTGCTTGGGATCCCATCGGATCGAGGATGGCGACGCGGGACACCGTTTGGCAGCCAAGGGCACACGCGGAAGCTCGGCATGTGGCAGCTTCGTCTGCCTTGGGTCGCGCCGGGTGATCTCGAGGCTCAGCTCGTTGAGCTGCTAGACCGGCTCCCCAACGACCCAGTGCGTTGGGCTCGACTCGATCCCACGTGGCGGCGCGATTTCTTTTGTGGTCTCGATATGCATGAAAGTGATTGCGGATTGGAACTCTCACCCGCGACGTTGGAGCGAATGGGGCGCATCGATGCGACCTTTGGCTTTTGTGCCTACTTCACTGCCGACGACGACGAGGAAGAGTAGGTCGGCTGGTAGCGGTGCCGGTGGCCAGTCCGGCTCGCCATCCGGCTCAGCTCTCTGTTGGCACGTTGGCGAAGACGGCTTCGAACATTGCGGGGGTAAGGCGGCCGGTGTTCGTGTTGTAGCGGGAGCAGTGGTAGCTGGGGGCGAGGGTGAGAGGGCCGTTCGGGCCCGGTGCCTCGCTTTGTGCCGCGTGGGCGAAGGGGTGGTCCTTCGGCCGCTGGCCGAGCGCGCGGAGCGTGCTCTCATGAGCGATGCGGCCGAGGGTGACGATGCTGCGGAGCTTCGGGAGGGCCGCGATGCGCGCGGTCAGGAACGGGCGGCAGGCGGCGATCTCGGCGCCGACGGGCTTGTTCTCCGGCGGCGCGCAGCGCACGGCGTTGGTGATCATGGCGCCCTTCAGGCGGAGACCGTCATCGGGCGTGGCGCCGTAGGTCCCCTCGGCCAGGCCGAATTTCAGGAGCGTGGCGTAGAGCAGGTCCCCCGCATAGTCCCCCGTGAAGGGGCGGCCGGTACGGTTGGCACCGCCACGGCCGGGTGCGAGGCCCACGATCAGGAGTTGTGCATCGGCGTCGCCCCAGCTCGGCACGGCGCCGTTGAACCATGACGGCTCCGCCACAGCGTTGCGCCCGCGATAGTCGACAAGCCGCGGGCAGAGGGCGCAGTTCCGCGCCGGCTCTGCCGTCTGTTCCATGACCATGATGGTGGCCGAAGGGGCTTATTCGTGCCCGTTCTCTTCCGGCTCGGTGCGCGGTACGGGCGCGCGATCCTCGCGCGGCGGACGGCCGATCACTTCCTTGAGCTCTTCGAGCTCGATGAAGTTGTCCGCCTGTCGGCGCAAGTCGTCCGCAATCATCGGCGGGGACGAGCGGATGGTCGAGACCACGCTCACGCGCACACCTTTACGTTGCAAGGCGCCGACCAGCGGCCGGAAGTCCCCATCGCCAGAGAAGAGAACGATATGCTCGACATAATTGGCCATCTCCATCGCGTCGATCGCGAGTTCGATGTCCATATTGCCCTTCACCTTGCGCCGGCCGGTACTGTCGGTGAATTCCTTGGCCGGCTTGGTGACGAGCGTGAACCCGTTGTAGTCCAACCAATCCACCAGCGGCCTGATGGGCGAGTATTCTTCGTTCTCGATCAAAGCGGTATAGTAGAACGCTCTGACCATTTTGCCGCGTCGCATGAACTCGGAACGCAGAAGCTTGTAGTCTATATCGAAACCAAGCGCCTTGGTGGCGGCGTAAAGGTTCGAGCCGTCGATGAAGAGCGCTAACCGCTCATCCCTGTAAAACATGCGTATCGGGCCCGCTTCAGTTGCGTGATTGACATTGGTGGGTCAGATGTCCCTGTGCACCATGACGCAAGGGTTGTCCATGCCGCAGGCGGGTAAATCTGTATTCAAGATGTCGGTTCAATGACGGGGTTGTCTCCGATCGAAACAGATTCGCCTAATGGTTGCATCAAAGCATACGCTCTGATTGCGCTGGGCGCGAATCTTCCGAGTGCAGGCCATTCGCCGGCGGAAACATTGGAGGCAGCGCTTTCTGCCCTGGGGCGTGACGGATTGGGTCCCGTGGCTCGGAGCCGCTGGTACCGGAGTGCTGCCTTCCCGCCCGGCTCAGGCCCCGATTTCGTGAATGGTGCCGCACGCCTGACCTGCCCGCCGGGCGCGACGCCGGAGACGGTGCTGGCGGCGCTGCACAGGGTGGAGCGCGATCTCGGCCGCGAGCGGCGCGAGCGCTGGGCGCCGCGGGTGTGCGACCTCGACCTGATCGCGATGGGTGACGCGCTGCTGCCGGATCGCGCGACCCTGGCGCGTTGGATGGCGATCCCGCCGGAGGAGGCCCGGCAAGCCCTGCCGGAGACGCTGCTGCTCCCGCATCCGCGCCTGCAGGAGCGGGGCTTCGTGCTCGCACCCCTTGCCGAAATCGCGGCGGACTGGCGGCATCCGCTCACCGGGCTGAGCGTGGCGGAGATGCTGGCAGCGCTGCCCGAGGAAGCGCTGGACGGCCTCGCACCGATAGAATGAGCGGCAGGATTGCGTCCGTTCAGGGCAACGCCCTGCCCTTTACAGAAGACGCAGCGGAGGAGCGCGCCCAGGCGCCCCCTTGCCTCAACGGCCGTTCCGCGCCATAAGCCCGGCTTCAGCACACTGCAAGGAGCGCGCCCATGGCTCGCGTGACCGTCGAAGATTGCGTCGACAAGGTTCAGAACCGTTTCGATCTCGTGATGCTCGCAGCACATCGTGCGCGCACCATCTCGGCCGGTGCCGAGATCCTGGTGGAGCGGGATAACGACAAGAACCCGGTCGTCGCGCTCCGCGAGATCGCGGACAAGCGCGTGGTGCCCGACGAGCTTCGCGAGGAAGCCATCGAGAGCCATCAGCGGCATATCGAGGTGGACGAGCCGGAGGAGGACAACATGGCCCTCCTGATGGGCGGCAGCGACCAGCCTTCGGGCCCGTTCGGCGCGCCGTCCCAGCCCGGCAGCCAGCCGGATATGCCGGGCGGTATGGACGATCTCGATGAGGAGAAGCTGCTCCGCGCGCTCATGGCGGAGCAGGATCGCAGCTGATCGCAGCAGCGGGGCAGGAAACGAAAGGCCCGGGTTCAGCCCCGGGCCTTTCGTCTTTGTGGACAACGCTACAACCCCCTGCACCGCGCCAGATTGACCCCTATCTTGCCGGGTGAGACACTTCCGCCTTAACCCGCTGAAGGATGTGATGGCGTGATCCGGCAGTTCGAGCTCGTGGAGCGCGTCCGCGAGTACAATCCCGAGACCGATGAGGCGCTGCTCAACCGCGCCTACGTCTACGGTGCGAAGTGCCACGCCAATCAGCGCCGCGCTTCGGGTGAGCCCTATTTCGGGCACCCCGTGCAGGTGGCGGATATCCTGACGGGGCTCAGGCTCGACGATGCCACCATCGTCACAGCGCTGCTCCACGACACGATCGAGGACACGCCGGCGACGGCCGAGGAGATCACCCGCCTCTTCGGTGCCGAGATCGCCGAGCTTGTGGAAGGCGTCACGAAGCTCACCAAGCTCGAGACCACCTCGCGCGAAGCGGCGCAGGCGGAGAACTTCCGCAAGCTCCTTCTGGCGATGGCGAAGGATGTGCGCGTCATCCTGGTGAAGCTGGCGGACCGGCTGCACAACATGCGCACGCTCGACCATCTGCGGCCCGACAAGCGCAAGCGCATCGCCGAGGAGACCATGGACATCTATGCCCCGCTTGCCGGGCGCATGGGCATGCAGGGGATGCGAGAGGAGCTGGAGGATCTCGCCTTCGAGGTCGTCTACCCCGAGGCGCGCACATCGCTCCTGCGCCGGTTCATCAAGCTCCGCCGCGAGACCGGGGACCGCGTGCCCGAGATCGTTGCCGAGATTCAAGGGCTGCTGATCGACGAAGGCATCCAGGGCGAGGTCTACGGGCGCGAGAAGCGCCCCTACTCCATCTGGCGAAAGATGGAGGAGAAGAAGATCACCTTCTCCCAGCTCTCCGACATCTACGCCTTCCGCATCATCCTGGGCGACGAGGGAGACTGCTACCGTGCGCTCGGGGCGCTCCATCGCCACTGGCGCGCAGTGCCCGGCCGGTTCAAGGACTATGTGTCGAGCCCCAAGGCCAACGGGTACCGCAGCCTGCACACCACGGTCTCCGGCCCGGGCGCGCTGCGCGTCGAGGTGCAGATCCGCACGCACGAGATGCATTCGGTGGCGGAGACGGGCGTGGCGGCGCATTGGAGCTACCGCGATGGCGCGCGGGCGGAGAACCGCTTCGCCGTCGAGCCCTTCGCCTGGCTGCGCGACCTCGTGGCGCGCCTGGAGAAGGGGGACGAGCCGGCGGAATTCCTCGAGCATGTGAAGCTCGACATGTTCACCGACCAGGTCTTCTGCTTCACGCCGAAGGGCGAGGTGGTGGGCTTGCCGCGCGGCGCCACGCCGCTCGACTTCGCCTATGCCATCCACACGAACATCGGCAACCGGGCCGCGGGGGCGATGGTCGACGGCGCGCGGGTGCCGCTATGGACCCGGCTGCTGGCCTTCGGCGGTGATGATCTCCACCTGCTGGCCGTTACGCACCCGG
>JBCBHB010000104.1:0-7810 GCA_038526025.1 Pseudomonadota bacterium | reverse complement strand
CCTCTCCGAGATCATCGGCAAGCATCACATGATGTTCTGCGATCCGGAGATGGTGAAGAGCGAGGCATACACCGAGTTCTGGCACGCGCTCTCGAAGGGGGAGTACGTGGGCGGGCGCTTCGTGCGCGTGAGCAAGTTCGGCCGGGATGTGTGGATCCAGGCAACCTACAACCCGATCCTCGCGGAGGACGGTTCGGTGATGAAGATCGTGAAATACGCGACCGACATCTCCGCGCAGGTGGAGCTCGAGGAGCAGATCCGGCGCGAGACGCTCGGCATCAACGGCGTCATGTCCACGATCCGTCAGGCCGTGAAGCACGAAGTGGAGACCGCCCGCCGAGCGGATGTGCTCGCGCATACCACGAAGGAGAAATCCGACGAGGGGGCGAGCGCGATCGGCGCTTCCATCGAGGCGATCAAGTCGATCAAACAGTCCACGGAGGAGATCGGGCAGATCGTGACCGCGATCGAGGAAATTGCCCATCAGACCAACATGCTCGCCTTCAACGCTGCCATCGAGGCTGCCCGCGCGGGCGAGCATGGCTACGGCTTCTCGGTCGTCGCGGAAGAGGTGCGGAAGCTTGCCGAGCGGTCGGGCGAAGCCACGCGGGACATCGGCGCGCTCATTCGTCGGACCACGGAGCAGGTGGGTCACGGGAACACGGTCGCAACCGAAGCGTCCGATGCGTTCTCGAGGATCAATGCCGGGATCGACGAGACCATGCAGGTCATCGCCGATATCGTGAGCGCCGCGGATCAGCAGCTCCTCTCGGCTGACCAGGTCGGCCTCTCGGTCGACAGATTGGTCGAAGCCGTGGAGACGGACACCGCTGTCGCGAGTGATTCGCGCTTCTCCGCCCTCCGCCGGCGCACCGAGAACGACACCGAAGAGCCCTCTGTCAAGCGCCGCACTCAGCGGAAGAAGAACGCCGCATGACGACGGTTGCGGCGACGGAACGTCGATCCGACAACGGTCCCGAGCGCGATGCCACAGCCGCCAGCAGTGGCGCGGAGAGAGCCGAAGACCGGGTCGCGGTTGTTCATGTCGCGGGGCGCCGTGTGGCGCTGCCGTTCGGTTGCGTGGAACGTGCCGCACAGCTTCCCGCAGCGATCGCTCCGCCGGTGCCCGCGGGAACGGCACTCGTGGGCTTCGGGACCGATGCCGGCCTGGCGTTGCCGCTGATCGATCTTGCGATGCTTCTGGGTGTCCGTCCGGTTCCGCTTCCGGCCCGTGCCGCCGCGAACGAAGAGGAGGCATCGGCGCCCCCTCTGAGCGGTGCCCTCGTGGTGGTGTCTCAGGCGGGCCGGCGTTGCGGATTGCTGGTCGATCGCGTCGATGGTCTCGAACCGCTCCGGGACGATCGCCGCGCGCCGTTGCGCAGCTGGTCGTCGCCGGCGGGCGACACGACCGCGCTCGTGCTCGACAAGGACGACGCCGCACCGCTTCTCCTGCTCGACATGGCCACACTTCTGGCCAGCCCCGGCGTGCTCCTCGCGGAGGGCGAGGGCAGTTCGGCGGCAGCGAAGGCCGCGCTGTCGGAAGACACGCTGTGCTTCCTGACCCTGCGGATCGCCGGCTGTTGGTACGCGGCCGCGATCGATGCGGTTCAGGAGATCGTGGTTGCGCCGACGCTCGAGGCGCATCCCGCTGGCATCCCCGGTCTCCGTCGGCGGCTGGTGCTGCGTAGCCGCCGATACCTGGTGCTCGAACTCCCCGACGCGGAGGCGGGCGGTGCTTCGCAAACTGGCGCTGCAGCCTATGGCGTGATTATGCGCAGCGAGCCTGGCCTCTATGCGCTCGAGGCCGAGGCCATTGGAACGGTGGTCACGATCGCGGCAAGCGAGGTGACGGCTGTGCCCGCGGTGGGCGGCAGCTCTGTTGCACAGGCGGTGGCCAGCAGCTTCGCCGGGCGCAATGGCGAAGGAGAAGTGCTGGTCATCTCGCCCGAAGCGCTGCCCAGCCAGCCGGGCTTCGATGCCGTCTTTGCGCATGAGGCGCGGAACGCGATCGCGGCTGAGACGGCGTCCAGGCAGAAGGGCGACGGCTCAGAGGAAGGCGAGGGCTATGCTGCACGGCTTCCCGTTTCGCTCTTGCGGCTGGATCTCGGCGGGGAGCTCTTCGTCGAGACAGCGAGCATCTGGCAGAGCGCCGTGCTCCCCTCGGACTCCCTGTTTCTGACGGCATCGCCACCGCCCGGGGCGCTTGGCTACCTGCGCTACCGGGGCGAGACGGCCGTGGTTGCGGATCTCGGTGCCCTTGTGGCCGGTCAACCCGCACCGCGCGACGGACGACATCTCCGCGTCATCGTGATCCGCGCGCCCTGGGGGCTCCTGGCGCTCATCGTGCACGAGATCACGGGGATCGAGCGCCTGTGGCTGGAGCGGGCCGGCGCACCCGCTGCCGAGCACGGGGGCCCGCTTGGCGGCGGCAGGCACATCCACTTCGCCTCCGCTCGCGGGCGGGACGGGCGCCGGATGATCGGTATCGTCGATCTCGAGGCAGTTGTGGCCGAACTCTCAGGCTCGCTGACCGATTGAGCCCGCGTCAGATCGAGCGGATGGCACCGCCGTCCACACGGATCTGGCTGCCGGTCACGTAGCTGGCCTGCTGGCTGGCGAGGAAGACGGCGACCGCAGCGAATTCGGCCGGGGTGCCGTAGCGCCCGGCGGGAATGGCCGACATCGCCGCCGCGCGCGTCTCGTCCACGCTCTTGCCCGTCCGCTTCGACGCAGCAGCATCGAGTTCATCGACACGCTCGGTGTGGATCCGCCCCGGCAGCAGCATGTTCACCGTAATGCCCTCGGCCGCCAGGTCGTTCGAGAGCGATTTCGACCAGCCGACCAGCGAGGCGCGCAGCGCGTTGGAGAGACCGAGATTGGTTAGCGGTTGGATGACGCCCGACGAGCCGACCGTGATGATCCGGCCCCATTTCTGCGCGCGCATCCCGGGCAACAGGCGGGCGGTGATTTCGACGATGCGCATCACCATCGTGTCGAACTGTGCGGCCATTACCGCAGGATCTGCCTCGACCATGCGCCCGGGCGGCGGGCCACCGCTGTTGTTGACCAAGATATCGACGCCGCCGAGCACCGACCGGACAGCGGTTGCGACCGCCTCCGTCGCCTCTGGGTCCGAGAGATCGGCAAGGGCTATGTCCGCCTTGCCGCCTGCCGCGCGGATTGCCGCAGCAACGGTTTCCAGTTTCTCGGCGTTCCGGCCTGCGAGGAGGACATGCGCGCCCTCGGCGGCCAACCCTTCTGCAATGGCGCGGCCGAGGCCGCGAGAGGACGCGAGAACGAGGGCACGCTTGCCCGAAAGGCCGAGATCCATCAGCCGAGCTCCTTCAGTCGGGTGTCGAGGCGGGAGAGGAGACGGTCTAGATCCGCCACGTCCTCCGCGCTCAGGCGGGGCCCCGGGGCACGCACCGCAGCGGAGGTAATGGCGCCGCGGCGACGCAGCACCTCCTTGCGGATCGCCAGGCCGAGGCCGGGTTGTTGCTCGTAGCGTATGAGCGGCAGGTAGGCTTCAAAGAGATCGGAGGCGCGATCCCGCGCGCCGGCCGCATGGGCCGCCACCACCTCGACCAGCATCTCGGGGAAGCAGAAGCCGGTCATCGCGCCGTCGGCCCCGCGTGCCAGCTCCTCATCGAGGAAGAGCGCCGAGTTGCCGGTGAGGATAGAGAGCCGTGGCACCTCGGCGGTGCCCGACCCGCGCCGAACGGCGGTGAGTTTGTTCAGCCCCGGCCAGTCCTCGTGCTTGAGCATCACGATCTGCGGGTGCTCGCGCGTGAGGCGCAGGATGCTGGCGGCGGAGATCTTGACGCCGGTAAGGGCGGGATAGTCCTGCAGGCAAACCGGCACATCCGGCCCGAGGGCGGCGCAAACGCTCGCGAAGTAGGCTTCGACCCGATCTTCCGGGCCGAGGCCCGCTGGCGGCGCCACCATCACCCCCGCGGCGCCCGCGGCCATAACTTCCTGCGTAAGGCGGCGCATCGGCTCCAGCCCGCCGCCTGAGACGCCGACGACCACAGGCACGCCGGCGCGTCCGATCACACGGCGCGCGAAATCCACGCTCTCTTCTGCCGAAAGCTTCGGCGCCTCGCCCATCACACCGAGGATCGTGATGCCATCGACGCCCGCAGCCCGATAGAAATCCACCATCCGCTCCGCGCTTTCGAGATCCAGCGCGCCGTTGTCCGAGAACGGGGTGGCGGCGATGATGAAGACGCCGCGGGTATGGCGGTGGATAGGCGCAGTCATATCGGGTCCAGACTTCGGCAGGATGTGCGCAAGCTAGCGGCAAGCCGGACCCGTTGTCACCCCGCCGAGGTCACGCTGCGCGCTTTCGACCGCGCGACGCTGTCACTCAAAATTCCTTTGCGTCAGCGGCGCGCAGGTGATGGTTTCGAGAAGAAACAAAAACCGGGAGGGCGCACTCATGCGCAAATTCATCGCCGAGGGTATCGGCACATTCGTTCTTGTCTTCTTCGGTGTTGGCAGTGCCGTTCTGGCGGGTGGCGGTGTCGGCCTGGCGGATCCGATCAGCATCGCGGGCATCAGCCTTGCCTTCGGCATCTCCGTTGTCGCGATGGCATACTCCATTGGCCAGGTATCGGGCGCGCATCTCAACCCGGCCGTCAGCCTGGGCTGCTTCGTTGCCGGGCGCATGGAGATGAGCGAGCTCATCGGTTACGTGGTGGGCCAGGTGATCGGCGCCATCGTCGCCGCGCTCATGATCTTCCTGATCGTCTCCACCACCGTTGGCGGCTACGATGTCGGCGCGAACGGTCTTGGCCAGAACGGTTGGGGCGAGGGCTATGGCGGACAGTTCGGTCTGGTGGGCGCCTTCCTCTTCGAAGTGATCGCAACGGCCATCTTCCTCGTCGTGATCCTCGGCGTGACCGCGCCGGGCGGCAACGCCACCATGGCCGGGCTCGTCATCGGTCTGACGCTGACGATGATCCATCTGGTGGGCATCACGATCACGGGGACCTCGGTGAACCCCGCCCGGTCGATCGGTCCGGCGCTCTTCGCGGGCGGAACGGCCCTGGCGCAGCTCTGGTTGTTCATCGTGGCGCCGCTGATCGGCGCGGCCATCGGTGCCCTGCTCCACAAGCACGCCATCACCTCCCCAGCGGAGGACTGACGCGGGTACCGGACGCCCGGTCTGAGCTGGATCAAGGCGCGGCCGCATGGCCGCGCCCGACAATCGGCGTCGATCGACGCGGGCGAACCGCGCGGATGCTGGGCCATGAAGGCCAAGGGAGGAGCAGATGGCAGCACAAGGGACAGGCGCGGCCGATCCCGGCCCCTGGCGGGCGGCGGATGGCGTGCCCGATGTGAAGGTGGCGGACTGGGACGACCTTCGGGCGGCCCTCGCTGCGGGGTGGGACGACTTCAAGGCGGCACCCGGCCTCGGCCTCGCCGTGGGCGCCCTCTACGTGATCGGCGGCTGGCTGCTTCTATGGGTGCTGGATCTGCGCGAGATGCGGGGCCTCTCGTTCCCCGTCGTCGCAGGCTTCGCGCTCATCGGGCCGTTCGTTGCGGTCATCCTCTACGAGATCTCGCGGCGGCGCGAGCTCGGGGCGAGCCTGGCGCTGGCAGACGTGCCGAGCATGGTGGCTGCCACCGCACGCAAGCAGATCCTCTACCACGGCTTCATTCTGATGTTCTGGCTGGCCGTCTGGAGCCGCGTGGGCGTGATGCTCTTCGCCATCTTTTTCCATGCCTCCACCGACCGTTTCTGGGAACTGGCGGGGCAGATGCTGACCACGTCGAACGGGCTGAGCTTCCTGCTCGTGGGCCACGCCTTCGGCGCCTTCTTCGCCGGGGTTTCCTACTGCCTGAGCGTGCTCGCCTTCCCCTTCCTGCTGGACCGGGACAGCGACTTCATCACGGCGATGGTGCTGAGCTTCAAGGCCGTGATCGCGAGCCCGAAGGTGATGCTTGCCTGGGCGCTCTTCATCGGCGTCGTGCTTGCGGTCGCTTCCGCGCCGTTCTTCCTCGGGCTCATCGTGGCGCTCCCGCTCCTCGGTCACGCCAGCTGGCACCTCTACCGCCGTCTGGTTCCGGACTGAGCGTACCTCAGAGCCGGCATTCGATGAGGTAGGGCCCCGGCTGCGTAGGCGCCCAGTCGAGCAGCTTCGCCAGTTCCGCCGGGCAGTCGGTCGCCGTCGCTTCGACGCCCATGCCGCGGGCGATCTGGCAGAAGTCGAGCACCGGGCGGTCGAGATCCACGAGCGCGAGCGCCGAGGGGCCGGGGTTCGCGCCGGTCCGGGCGAGCTCGTGCTTCAGGATCTCGTAGGAGCGGTTGGCTAGGATGAGGTAGGTGACGTTGGTCTGCTCGCGCGCCGCGGTCCAGAGCGCCTGGATGGTGTACATGGCCGAGCCGTCCGCCTGCAGGCCGATCACGGGGCGCTCGGGCGAGGCGATGGCCGCGCCGACCGCCATGGGCGGGCCGATGCCGATGGCGCCACCGGTGATGGGCAGCCAGCTATGGGCCGGTGCGCCGGCGAGCGCGGGGTAGATGCCGCGCCCCTGCGTGATGCTTTCGTCGACGTAAATCGTGCCTTCCTGCGCCGTGGCGCCGATGGCGGCAGCCAGTGTCTCCGGCGTGAGGGTGCCGGGCTGGGGGCGCTCGGGCAGCGGTGGGGTCTCGAAGCTCTCAGTCAGTTCGGCGCCCAGCCGGTCGGCCAGCGCGAGGAGGGCGCCGGGGCCGTCCTCTCCGAAATCCGCGAGCCGGGTCACCTCGCAGCCTTCCGGCAGAAAGAGGCTCGGCTTGCCCGGGTAGCCAAAGAAGGCCGGCGGCTCGACAGCTTCCACGAGAACAGCACGTTCGAAAGATGCCAGCGCTTCGAGAGCGAGGTCGACGACATAGGGCAGCCGGTCGATCCCGGCGGTTCCGCCGCCACGGTCGATCCGCCGGAACGATGTGGGACACATCACGCGGGCGCCGGTCTTCGCTGCAATTGCCTGGGCGGCCGCACGGCTGCGCGGCGAGGTGAGGGCATGACCCCCGATGAGGATGAGTGTCGGCGCGGTGCCATCGAGTGCCCGCGCCGCCTCGACGATCGCAGCTTCCGCCACAGGTGTCGGACCGCGTGGCGCTATGGGTTCGGCGATCTTGCCGCCTTCGTCCCAGCCATGATCGCCAGGGGCGATCAGCGTCGCGATACGGCCGGGCCAGGAACACGCCTCCGCCAGCGCCTGCGCGCCCTCGGCCGCCAGCGCCTCGACGCTGGTGGAGGTCAGCACCATGTCCGAGACCGGTGCGGCGAGGCCCGCTATGTCGGAGGCAAGCGGCGGGTCATGCCGGATGTGCCAGCTCGCATGTTCGCCCACGAGGTTCAGCATCGGGGTACGCGCGCGCTTCGCGTTGTGCAGGTTCGCAGAAGCGTTCGAGAGCCCGGCACCGAGATGCAGGAGCGAGACGGCGGGCTTCCCGGTCATGCGCCCATAGCCGTCGGCAGCGCCCGTGACCACACCCTCGAAGAGACCAAGCACGCAGCGCATCAAACGCGTCCGGTCGAGCGCGTCGACGAACTGCATCTCGGAGGTGCCGGGGTTCGCGAAGCAGACATCGACGCCCCCGGCATGGAGTGTGCGGACCAGGGCTTCAGCACCGTTCATGGAAGGTCTCCGGCTCGGCGGGGAATGAGAGGCGAGAGCGCGCAGGGGAGACTGTCATCGCTTCCCGGTCAAGCCGTGCCGGCTGCCAACGCGCAGGCGGATCGCTATGCGTGCGGTCGTTACGTGTCGTCGCGCCGGCTAAGCTTCGCTGAAGAGCCGCCCGGTCACGCGCTCATATACG
>JBCBHB010000103.1:0-7817 GCA_038526025.1 Pseudomonadota bacterium | reverse complement strand
AAACAGGCCAAACAACCCACATATCCCTTCAATAACAACAACTTGTCAAAGAGCGGAGACAAAACCGCCCGAGGCCAGTATTTCATGGCTCCCAGCCGGTGCTGTCTGATTGCCGACCAGCGTTGCGCCGCCGACCCGCGGATATATGGCGGATAAGCCCGCAACCGTCAACACCCAAATTCATCGTCGTGTCATTTTTCTCCTGTGATCTCTTTTGGGGCCGCCGCGCCTCCCCGTTCCAGGAGCTTGATGATGCGCAGGGTGCGCGTGAAGGCGACCACGAGAGCGAACGCGAAGCCCTTCCAGCCGCCGGTGATGTGCCGCCTGATCAGCCACACCTTGAGGAAGACGAGCGGCATCTCGAACGGAAGGCGGAGAAGGAGGCCCCACCGCGCCCTCGGGCGTGCCGCCGAGGCGACGTAGCTCGTGTAGCGGTTCTCTTTGTCGACGAGGGCGGCCCAGGTGAGAAAGGGCATGTGGTGGACCGGGGCTCGGAGCTGTCCCGCAGTCTCGCCCCCGGCCAGCACCACGCGGTCGAAGAGCGGATGTTCGCGGTAGGCTGCACGCCGACGGTCGTAGAGGCGGACGACGTTGTAGTCGTTTGCGAAGGGGCGCGGCGCTTCGTTCCCGGGGTAGAGGTTCAGGATCCGCACATGATAGCCCGCGCAGGACGGAGATCCGCGATGATCGTCGAAGAGCGCGCGGATCTCCGCGGCAAGCGCGGCGGTCACCACTTCGTCCGCATCGAGGTTCAGGATCCAGTCGTGCCTTGCCTCCCGCTCGGCCCGCGCCTTTTGCGGACCGTAGCCCGGCCAGTCGGTGTGCAGTACGCGGGCGCCGGCGGCCTCGGCGAGCGCCGGGGTGTCGTCCGTGGACCCGCTGTCGAGAACAAGGACCTCATCCGCGAAGTCCAGCGCCGCGAGCACGCGCGGCAGACGGGCGGCTTCGTTCTTCGCAATGATCGTCACGCTGAGGGGCAACCGAGCGCTGTTTGCATCCTCAGCCCCCTGCATCTGCCGCCCTCGATATGCCCGCCTGTGCCATGATCACGGCATAGGCGGCAGGGGCTGCGGGCGGAACCCCCTTGCGTGCCCGCCGCCATTGGTGAGAGTGCCGGCAGCGTGGGGACGGTCGCGGGGACGAGACGATGGCGCAGATCGAGGCGGTGCTCTTCGACAAGGACGGAACGCTCTTCGACTTTGCCGGCACATGGCGGCAGGTGACCATCGAGATCATCGAGGCCTTGGCGCCCGACCGCCCGGCCGCGGAGGAGATGGCGCGGCTCGGTGGCTTCGACCTTCAGAGCGGGACGTTTCTGCCGGGTTCTCTCATCGTTGCGGGCTCGGCCGACGACATCGGGGCGCTGTGGTCGCCGCTGCGCCCGGACCTCGGGGCTGAGGGTTTGGCGGTGGAAATTGAACGCATGTCGCTGGAGGCATCGGCCAAACCGAACCTTCTGGCACCCGCTGTCCCGGATCTCGGTGCGCTGCTCACGGGGCTTGCCGCGCGCGGGCTCGCGCTGGGGGTGGCGACGAATGACAGCGTGGCGGGCGCCGAACGTCAGCTCTCCGCAGCCGGTGTGCGCGACGCCTTCGGCTATGTCGCGGGCTATGACAGCGTGAAACGTCCCAAGCCCGCACCGGACATGGTGCTGGCCTTCGCCGAGGCGCGTGGCGTTCCACCCTCTGCGCTCGCGATGGTCGGGGACAGCACGCACGATCTTTCGGCCGCGCGCGCTGCGGGCGTCGGCCTGGCCATCGGGGTCCTCACGGGGCCTGCCGGAGAGACCGACCTTGCCCCCTATGCCGACCACATTCTGCCGACGATCGGCGGACTGCCCGCGCTCTTCGATCGGCTGATGCCCACCTGACCCAATCGCATCCCGCGTCCAACCACGCCCCTTTTGCGACAGAGCCTGACGCATACCGCCTAGCGCGCTTCCCCGACCCGCCGCAGTCTTGAACCGACGAGCGACCGACGGAGGATTGCGCATGACCGGCATGACCGGGATGGACGGGTTGGCGGAGGCGACCGGATCCGGGGACGAGCCAGCAGCATCGGCGCGACCCGCCCGACGGCGCGCTGCCAACCGGCGTGCACAGCAGGACGGGCCCGCCGCGCCCGCGATCCAGCAACGCCCGCACGCCATCCTTCCCCTGCTCGACCGTCCTACCGAGCCGCTCGACGAGGAACAGGTTGCAGCCATCGATGATGCTGCGATGCGCGTTCTCGAGGAAGTCGGCATCGAGTTCCTGCACGAGGACGCACTGGCCCATCTTCGCGCGGCCGGATGCACGGTCGAAGACGGCGGCATGAACGTGCGCATGGATCGCGGTTTCGTCCGCGAGATGGTCGCGCGCGCCCCTGCCGAGTTCACGATCACGCCGCGCAACCCGGCGCATGCCGTTCCCGTCGGAGGGCGCTACCAAGCATATGTGAACGTCTCCTCACCGCCGAACTGCATGGATCTGGACCGTGGGCGCCGGCCAGGCACGCAGGAGAGCTTCCGCGATCTCCTCAAGCTCTCTCAGTACTTCAACTGCATCCACATTCTCGGCGGCTACCCGGTGGAGCCTGTCGACATCCATGCGAGCGTGCGCCACCTGCACTGCCTGCGGGACAAGCTGATCCTTACCGACAAGGTGATGCACGGCTATGCGCTCGGCACGGAGCGGATCGAGGACGCCATGGAGATGGTCCGCCTCGCCTACGGGCTCAGCCACGAGGAGTTCGAGGCCAGCCCGCGGATGTACACCAACATCAACTCCTCTTCCCCGCTGAAGCATGACTGGCCGATGCTAGACGGCGCCATGCGCCTCGCCAAGCGCGGGCAGCCGGTGATCATCACGCCCTTCACGCTCGCCGGCGCCATGGCGCCGGTCACCATCGCTGGCGCGGTGGTGCAGCAGACGGCGGAGTGCCTCGCCGCCGTGGCGCTGCTCGAATGGATCGCACCGGGCGCGCCTTGCGTGATGGGCACCTTCACGAACAACACCGACATGCGCTCGGGCGCGCCGGCGTTCGGCACCCCCGAATACGTGCGCGCCACGCAGATGTCGGGCCAGATGGCGCGGTTCTACGGCCTGCCGATGCGTGCCTCCAACGCCTGCGCCGCGAACGTGGCCGACGGCCAGGCGGTATGGGAGAGCATGAACTCGCTCTGGGCCTGCCAGACCGCGGGCGCAAACATCGTCTATCACG
Organism: Pseudomonadota bacterium; assembly: GCA_038526025.1. Classification (GTDB taxonomy): domain Bacteria; phylum Pseudomonadota; class Alphaproteobacteria; order Rhodobacterales; family Rhodobacteraceae; genus Thermohalobaculum. Next base: position 4,616 of record JBCBHB010000103.1, on the reverse strand, counting down.
CTGCCGGCTGGCTGGAGGGCGGTCTCTGCGCCTCCTACGAGAAGTTCGTGATGGACTGCGAGGTCCTGCAGCAGTTCCAGGCGATGCAGGCGCCCATCGACACTTCGCCCGAGGCGCTCGCCGTCGAGGCCATCGCCGAAGTTGGCCCGAACGGGCATTTCTTCGGCGCGGCGCATACCCAGGCCCGGTACAAGGATGCCTTCTATGGCCCCTTCCTTTCGGACTGGCGCAACTACGAAGCCTGGGAGGCGGCCGGTGCGGTCCAGACGCCGGAGCGGGCCAACGCGCTCTGGAAGAAGATCCTCGCTGAGTTCGAGCCCCCGGCGCTCGAGCCGGACCGCGCCGAGGCCCTGAACGCCTTTGTCGAGCGCCGGATCACCGAAGGTGGCGCGCCCACGGATTTCTGACGGCCATCACTCTTCGCGTGAGAGCAAGGAACAAGTCTCATCTGCGCGCTATCCGACCGGCATCGGGTTGCCTAGCTTCCGGGCAACGAGACGTTTGAGAGGAGACGTGCCATGAGTTGGAACCCTGCGCTCGACCCGCATTGCCCGACAGGAGACGAGGTCGACCGGATCGAGACGGTGATCGTGCCCCGGGCACGCGATATCGGTGCCTTCGAGGTGCGGCGCGCTTTGCCCTCCTCCGCGCGGCAGATGGTCGGCCCCTTCATTTTCTTCGACCAGATGGGTCCGGTCGAGTTCCTCACCGATGAGGGCATGGATGTACGGCCGCACCCGCATATCGGCCTCGCGACGGTGACCTATCTCTTCAAGGGCGCGATCCATCATCGCGACAGTCTCGGCACATCCATGGAGATCACGCCCGGCGCGGTGAACTGGATGATCGCGGGGCGCGGCATCACGCATTCGGAGCGGACCGGTACGGCGGAGCGAGCCAAAGCCCATACGCCGCTCTTCGGCATCCAGACCTGGGTGGCGCTGCCCGATGCGCATGAAGAGACCGATCCGGGTTTTGAGAACCAGCCGGCCGGCGCGTTGCCGGAAATCGAAGGCGAGGGCAAGAAGCTCAAGCTCATTCTGGGAACCGCCTACGGCGAGAAGGCGCCGGTCAAGACGTTCTCGGAGATGTTCTATGCGGATGCCGCGCTGGAGGCCGGCGCGGTCCTCCCGCTGCCCGACGATCATGAGGACCGGGCGGTGTACGTGATCTCCGGCGTGGTCGAGGTTGCGGGCGAGGTCTATGAGGCGGGGCGGATGCTGGTGTTCCGGCCGGGCGACAAGGTCGCGGTGAAGGCCCGGGAGGCGGCGCGGCTCATGTTGCTGGGGGGCGAGACCCTGGGCGGTCCGCGGCATATCTGGTGGAACTTCGTGGCAAGCTCGAAGGAGAAGATCGAGGCCGCGAAGGAGGCCTGGCGGGCGGGCGACTGGGAACATGGCCGCTTCCAGCTGCCGCCGGACGATCATGCCGAGCACATTCCGCTACCGGACCGGTGATCGCGCCACGGCTAACATTCTGACATAAATACGAAAAGTGCATCGCCCCGGGTTGGCCAGGGGCGATGCTTCCGCCTTTGGGCGGATGTGAGCAGCGCGCGCTCCCCGATCATGGGGCGCAACGGTCAGGCGGCGTAGGGCATGGTCTGCGCATCGGATGCCGGTCCTGGATCGACATCCGGGGTTCCCGGCATGACTGCAGCGGCGGCCTGTGCCTGATCTGCGAGCCTGAAACGGCCGAGCATCTGGCGCATGGAGTCGGACCGATCCGCCAGCCCGTCGGCCATGCGAGCCGCTTCGTCCACCGCGGCAGCGTTTTCGTTGATGACGCTGTCGAGCTCGCGGATCGCGATGTTGATCTGCTCCGTGCCCGTGCTCTGCTCGCTCGTCGCCGCGGAGATCTCCTGCACGAGATCGGCCGTCCGCTGGATTTCGGGAACCAACGTATCGAGGAGACGCCCCGCTTCGCTCGACACCGATACCGTTTCGGCGGAGAGCGCGCCGATCTCGTTGGCCGCCTGCTCGCTGCGTTCCGCGAGCTTGCGCACCTCCGAGGCGACGACGGCGAAGCCACGCCCCTGCTCTCCTGCCCGCGCCGCCTCGACGGCAGCGTTCAGGGCGAGCAGATCGGTCTGACGCGCAATCTCCTGGATGATCGTGATCTTCTCCGCGATGGTCCGCATCACCGTCACGGCCCGGCCCACCGCCTCGCTCGAATTGCGTGCATGCTCGGCCGACTGGCTGGCGATCTTCTCGGTCTGTGCAGAATTCTCGGCACTCTGGCGCACATTCGCGGTCATCTGCTCGACGGCCGCGGAGGCGGACTGGGCGGAGGCGGCCTGACGGGAAGCGCCACCGCTCATTCGCTCGGCAGCCTCGTTAAGCTCGCGGCTGGTCGCGGCAACGTTCTCGGCATGGGCGCTGGTGTCTCCCACAATGTGATTGAGAGCGCCGAGCATGCGGGAGAACGCGCCGCCAAGCCGGTCGCTGCCCGATCGCGCCGCCAGCTTCACGGTGAGGTCCCCATCGGCGATGCGCTCCGCCGCATCGGCGCAGGCGGCCGTGGTCGTCGCCAAACCTCGCATCGCGCGGAGGGCCGAGCCGAACTCGTCCTGCCGCGTGACGGCAGGGGTATCGTAGGCCTCGCCGCTTTCCGCGGCGCGCGCGGCCGCTGCAAGATCGCGCAGCGGGCGGAAGAGCAGCCTGGACAGGAGGAGCATCGCGAGCCCGATGACAAGCGCGCCCGTCACGAAGGCCCCGAGGGCCTGGCTTTGCAGGGCCGATATCACGGCCACGCGAGCGCCATCAGGATCCCGCAACGTTGCGATCGCCCCGACGGTTGCCGGGGGGCTGCCGAAGGTCACCCGGTTGAGCCGCCGCCCGTTTTTGGTCACCGCGTTGGCATCGGAGGAGAGAAACCTCGCGACTTCCTCCCGCGTGAATGCCTGCAGCGGCCGGGCGTCCTGGGACCTGTAGGGCAGCATGAGCTCACCGGCCTGATCGTAAGCGCCGATGGCCTGGACCTTCTGTGTCTTGCTGAGGACCGCCTCGGCCGCTGTCTCCAGCGCCTCGAGCCGGCCGAAGCGCAGCGCGCCGCCCGCATTCGCCGCGAGAAGCTCGCCCACGACAGCGATCTTCGCGTCGAGCTGCCGATCGCCGACGCCGCGTAGTGTGTTGTAGCCGACGGCCATCCCGACACCGACGGTCAGGATCACCGCTGCCGAGACGACAGCCGCAATCTTCACCGGAAGGTTGAAGAGCGGCCGGCTCTGGCCGCCGCTCCCACTCGCATGATTGCCGCGGCTCATGGCTTACCTCACTGCAGCATTTCGACGTTGACGCCGAAAGTGGCTGCGCCGATGGGATCGCCGGTTTCAGGATCGACCACCGTGATGCTGACCTGGCTCTGATAGGACTGGGTCGAGTCGTCGAGCTCCACCTCGCCGAAATGCGGATCCATCGCACCGGCCGCGTAGGTGGCCTGCCACTTCGCCTCATCCCCCTGCCAATAGTCCGACGTCACGTCGCTGGCGGCGACGTTGAGGCCCACGCGGTCCATCACGAAGACCTCGGTAAAGACACCGCCGGACTGTTCGCGAATGGCGCGCAGACGGTCTGCCGCCGGGCCGGTCAGCACCGGATCGATCAACGGCTGGCTGGACGCGCCGACCTGGGCGCGCCAGTCCTGATCCATCGCCTCGATCTCGGCCTGGCTAAGGCCGGCGTTCCGCTCGTTCTGCGCGCGCAGGGCCGCGAGCAGCGCCTCGTCGGACAGGACGGGCACGATCTGGCTCTCGACCAGAGCCTCGAGCTGCGGCGCGAATTCGTTGGCCGGCGCGTGGCCCGCCATGAGCACCGGCGCCGCGATTGCCGGCAGCAGAACGGTGGCGGCGAAAGGAAGCGTAGGTTTGCGCATCGGATGACCTCCCACATAGCGAACGCCGGTCTCCCCGGCCCTCGACGAGAGTGGCGCAGCGGCATTGATGGGCAGTGAACGACAGATTGGCGAAGCGTTAAGCCGGGGCGTCGAGCACGGCGGCCATGGCGCGCGCGAGCCGCGTGGCGGGCCAGGTGGGGCCGGGCGGGGGCACGTGCAGGAACACGACCTGGCGGACCGGCAGGCCCAGCGCATGCCAGAGCGTGGTGTCGCAGACATAGCGACCCGCATCGCCCGAGAGGCGGACCGGGAAGCCCTGTGCCGCAAGGGCCGCGCGGGCGGCGGTGAGAGGCCATCGCGCGCGTCGGACACCGCCCAGCGCGGGTGCAAGCGGGCCGGGGCGGCCGACGCGTTCGAGGCGGAGGCACGCGCCGGGTGCGAGGCCGGTAAGGAGCAGGCGCCGAGGCTTTCGCGCGCGGACCAGCGCCGAGAGACGCGCCGCCGCCGCATCGTGGTCCACCGGCAGGCAAGCGGTCGAGACAGCCGGCCGCAAACGGGCGAGAGCCACAACGCCTTCGGCGCTCGAATTCACCCGCCAGCGCCCGAAAGGCTCGAAGCCCGTGACGAGAACGGTGCTGTCGGAGGCCCGGCGCATGGCGGCTCAGGGCAGGCTGCCCGGCGGGGCGGGGCGGAGCTGACCGGCGGGATCGGCCGCGGCCACATCCTGCAACAGCGCGAGGAACGCGGCCGCATAGCGTGCCATCAGCGCCTCGCCCATGGCG